>CAZZZY010000984.1:0-2495 GCA_964658545.1 uncultured Acetobacteraceae bacterium
TTGGGAGAGTTCAATCTATCTGCCAAGTTCAATCCCTTCTCTCATGCGTGAGAAATGCGGGGCTACGCCTACGCGTAATCTTGATACAAATTATTCATACTCGCTCTCCAGTTTCAGTATAATAGTTAATTAAACACCTGATATTTTAAGATTTCAGTACAATTACTAGTTGACAAAAATAAAATCGTTTGAAAAGTTAAAGAAACAGCCTTGAATTGTTACTAATGGTGTTTAAGTGATAATACAAGATACTTTGGAAGTATCTCATTTTAGTTAGAGGATTGCTTATATAAAGATAATAAGTAAATGTGTTACAACTAGCAAACTAGTCTAATTAATAATTATGGTTCTTTCTATTTATACTTACCAAATATGTTTTTATAAGCTGAAAGTGACTGCTCAAAATTCTTGCCTTCAACTAGGAGTTTTTGCACTTTTGGCAACAGCAAGGAATATACGAAGGTGAGCTACTGTATTAATCCCTTTTGTGAGCATCGTCAAAACCCTGATAGCATTGAAAACTGTCTTTCGTGTGGGACTTCGCTGTTGATTAATAATCGTATCCGTTTAATTAAACCATTAAGAGACCTTCTTGATAATCCATTTACCTATTTTGAAGTTTTTGAGGTAGAAGATGCGGGTACTCAGTGGAATCCTGGGCGTAAGCAAAGAGTAATAAAAATTCTCAAATGGAACTCTCCTAAATTAGTTAAGTTAATTGAGCAAGAATCTTTATGTTTACAACTAATTCAACACCCAAATATACCTAAAAGTAGTACTTTAGAAGATTATTTTGAGTTTGTTCTTAATAAGAATTCTTTAACATTGCATTGTTTAGTTATGGATAAAATTGAAGGTGAAGATTTGGAACAATGGATAAAAAATAATGGGCAAATCTCGCAATCTATAGCATTAGCATGGCTTAAACAATTAGTTGAAATTCTTGATGTAGTACACCACACTGAATTTTTTCATAGAGATATTAAACCTTCTAATATAATCCTTAAGCCAGATGGTCAGCTAGCATTAGTTGATTTTGGTACTGCACGGCAAGTAACTGATACTTATTTAGCCAAAGTTAGTGGAAGTGGAGGAACTAGCACAAGAGTAGGAAGTTATGAAATTACCTCTGTTGTCTCGCCTTGTTATACCCCACTAGAGCAAATCAATGGTAAAGCAGTACCGCAGTCAGATTTCTATGCTTTGGGACGGACTTTCGTAAACCTGGTTACTGGGACTTCTCTGATTGACCTCCCAACAGATGAAAAAACAGGAAACCTAATCTGGAGAGATAAAGCACCGCAGATTGACAAGCCTTTTGCTGATTTCATTGATGAGTTGATGGCTCCTTTACCAGGGCAGCGTCCGCAAACAACTGAAGTAATTTTACAGCGCTTAGAGCGCTTACCATTTAAAGCAAAGCTTCATCGTGTAATAACATCGAAATCATTTCAAATTGGTGCGGGTATTTTGGGAGTTTTAAGTTTGTTTGGCTTGTTCTATGTATCACTTCCTTTTATAGCTAATTATTATCTAGATCAAGGAAAAAAAGCTCAACGAGAAAATCATTTTATAGAGGCTCAAAATGATTTTAATCAAGCAATTAAATATAATTTAAATCTAACTGATTCAATCTCCCAGTTTTACTTTGATCAAGCAGATAGACGTGGAAATACTCTTGAAACCTCTCGAAAATACTATGAGCTAGCTATCAAGCTTAATCCTGAATATGAAGATGCTTATACTAATTTGGCTATAATATGTCAAGCTTTGTCGGACGATAAGTGTATCAAAAATAGCTATCAGACACTTTTTAAATTAAATCCTAAGTCATGGTTAGGGCATTATACGCTCGGAAGTTTTTATGATGATAGGACGGAATATAGATTAGCAGAAGAACAATATAAGTTAGCTATAAAAAATAATAGCCAAGCTGTAGCTGCAATTAATAATTTATCCAGGTTAAAGAATTTAACTGGTGATTATAATACAGCAGTTTCTTTAGCTTTAGACGGGTTACAAAAAACTAAAGATTCTGAAAGTCAAGCGACTTTGTACAAGAATTTAGGGTGGGCGAAATTAGGGCAAAAGAAATATAGTGAGGCGAAGGAATATTTAGAAAAAGCGATTAAACTAGACTCCAAAAGAACAGATGCTTACTGCCTGCTAGCACAAGTACATGAAGCTTTGGGGGAAATTAATCATGCAAGGATATCCTGGGAAGTCTGCTTGGTTGCTGAGTCTAACCAGTTAGAGGTTCAGAAATGGAGAAAGCAAGTATTAAAGCGGTTATTGGGAGATATTGTGCCGGGATCTTCACCATAGGCTTTTTTTTGTTCCCTAATCACGTTATGCTACTAACTTAAAGATAATCAGACAATATTTTCAATGCCCAATCTAGCCACACCAGACTCAACAAACGGAGTAGGAAAAAAAGTTTCTAGTAGTCCAAGGCGTAAATTTGGATAGGGTTATTTAGACCAGAAATATTAGTA
>CAZZZY010000985.1:0-2494 GCA_964658545.1 uncultured Acetobacteraceae bacterium
TTTAAGCGATTTACATTTCTTAATCTAGTTGTGTTTTTTAGCGCCCACCTACTTATTTGCAAAGGTGAGAAGCTATTTAAATTTTAACTTATAGCAAATAACTTTATAATGCTTAAATTATGCAAAGGGTGGTTGAAAATTAACCTCCGACGGTATGCTCCAATGGACAAAAATTACCTCTCATTGAAATGCCGATCGCGTAATTTCGTGTTGCTATCAATTTTGGTGATTTTGTCCCTTAGTATCAGCGTCACCGCTTTCATTAGTTACAACATCGTGAAAGGACTGTTGCTTGATAGTCTTAAGCAGCAAGCAGTGTTAAAAATAGAACAAGGTCAAAATGATATTGATAACTGGTTAGCCATTCGGAAGACAGAAATTAAAACTCTGGCAAATTCTGCTGTAGTGCGATCGCTGAATTGGTCTGTGATGGAACCTTACTTGCAATCTGAGGTGAAGCGAATGCAAACATTTTTGCTCATGGCGCTGAGTACACCAGATGGTGCATTGATTAATACTCAGGAAGCTCGGACAAGTGTCAAAGATCGAGAATTTTTTCAGCGCAGTATGGCAGGTGAAACAGTAGCCGCCGATCCCGTTATTGGGCGCACATCCAGAAAGTTGCAGATTCAGATTAGTTCGCCGATTCCTGCCGAAACCGGCACAAAACCAGCAGGTGTGTTACTGGGAGGAATTGAGGTTAATCGGGTAGTTGAGGTGATTAGCAATTTACATCAAGGTAAGGGTAGCTATGCCTTTGCCCTTAATTCTCGAGGAGTTCCCATTTCCCATCCCGACATCCGATTGGTTGGTACGCCTGAAAAAGCTGCCGAGAGTTTCCTGAATTCGCCTAATCCCCAGTTGGCGAAAATCACCCAAAATATGGTAGCTAAACGCACCAATATTGAATTAGCTCAACTAGATGGTCGGTGGAACTATGTTGCTTACACCCCGCTTCATGAAGCAAATTGGTCGGTAGCCTTAGTTGTGCCCCAAGAAAATATTGAATCGCCATTGCAGGCGTTGAACCTATTGGCTACGGTTCTGGGAGGATTACTAGTGGTTGGGTTGCTCAGTGCATGGCGACAGGTGCAATTATACGAACAAATTCGCGATCGCGCCTTGATTTCTAGCCAGCAGGCGCAGGAACTGAGTGAAACGCTGAAAGAATTGCAAAACACCCAAGCTCAACTCATCCAAACTGAAAAAATGTCTAGCCTGGGCCAACTGGTGGCTGGGGTGGCACACGAAATCAATAATCCCGCTAATTTTATCCATGCCAATCTCAACCATGCCAGTCAATACAGCCAAGATATCCTAGATTTGCTCAAGCTTTATCAACAAACCTACCCAAATCCTACACCAGAAATTAGCGATCGCGCCCAAGACCTTGATATTGAGTTTCTGGCAGAAGATTTACCCAAGCTAATGGCATCGATGCAAGTGGGAACCAAACGTATCCGTCAGATTGTGCTGTCGCTGCGTAATTTCTCGCGCCTCGATGAAGCAGACATGAAATTTGTAGACATTAATGAAGGATTAGACAACACTCTGATGATTCTGAATCATCGTCTGACAGCCACGCCTAATCAATCAGAAATTCAAATCGTTAAGAAATACGGTGATTTGCCCCTAGTAGAATGCTATGCAGGGCAACTCAATCAGGTGTTTATGAATGTTCTAGCTAATGCGATCGATGCTATAGAAGAGTCATTAGTAAAGAATCAAGGAGAAATTCGCATTCGGACTGAAGTAACTGCTGAAAAACAAGTGATTATTCAGATTTCCGATAATGGGATTGGTATGTCAGAAGATGTCAAGCAACGAGTATTTGACTATATGTTCACTACTAAACCTGTGGGTAAAGGAATCGGATTAGGAATGGCGATCGCTTATCAAATTGTCGTAGACAAACATACAGGAAGTATTGAAGTTGATTCCACCCCAGGAAGTGGTACAGAGTTTACCATCCGTATTCCTGTAACAAGGGAAAATTGCGAAAAACATTGAAATAGCCAAAATTCTGTCAATGCTTTTTTGGCTAATTTCTACACCTGACTTTTCCTGGCATCTGGAAAACCTCTCTTCTATTTCTCTCTCCTCAGAGGAGAGAGACTTTGAATTGATGCGGGAAGGTGGTTAGGTTTTTCCATAAAACCTGAATTGTAAGATTTCTACACTTATACCCCAATACAGTTCAGTTAAGCATTTCTTTGTTCTCTCTGTGTCGCGCCAGTTGCTACAAGTCGGGGAACCCGCCCAACGCACTGGCTTCTCTGCGCCTCTGTGGTACCCTGCGGGGACTCCGTTGGAGAACTCGTAGAGTACGCTTTGCGTCTCAGGGCTATTTCATTCTCATCTAGCCCGCCTCAGAATGAATTCTGAGTCTAATAGCGAAAGTCGTCTAAAGACGACTGAGTAAAGGTTATAGTCCGTTAAAACGGACTATAGCTAAAAGCCTATGAACTTTAGTTATAGGCAATTTATGTCTAGA
>CAZZZY010000986.1:0-2494 GCA_964658545.1 uncultured Acetobacteraceae bacterium
TCCGCCGGAAAGCTTCGCTAATAATTACCTGATCGTCAATTAGCAAAAGCCTGACCGGGGATGTTTGGGAATCTAGAATCAGTGGCACAGTTGGTGGGGTTTGTGGTTCACTCCACTTCGGTGATAATCTTGCTGTCTTTGGAAATATTTGTGAGAGTGCTGTTTCTTGTAGGTTCATTTAGCAGCTTTAAGTGGTGTTTGTTTGAAAAGCTACGAATCAATAAATAAGATTATTAATCTATAAATGTCACAATCGAATACCAGTATAACAGTATGGTTAGTAATTTGCAATACTTCGTAAAAATATTTGAATCAATTATTTCAATTTGGATTAACTGATCGCACTAAGATATTAAAGGTGAATCTAAGGAAATTAGATAGTATAATTAAGCAATAAATATATTAATATATTAAGTATTTCTGCGTGGATAGGTTAGGATAAAAACTTGATACAGGCTGGTGCGATCGCCCCAACTGGCAAAACCTCTATGGCTGCTTCTAACTCTGCTGCTAGTTTAGGCATACCATAGACAACGCAAGTTTTGCGATCTTGGGCAATAGTGGGCCAACCTGCTTGGCGCAATTGTTTTAAGCCTTGAGCGCCATCTCGACCCATCCCCGTCAGCAATACCGCAACACCCTTTCCTGTCCAATGTTTAGCCACACTGCGGAAGAAAACATCGACTGATGGACGGTAGGAAAAATTTAGTGGTTCTTTGTCATAGCCAAGGGTGAGGTCAGGACGCATCACCAAATGATGATTTGTACCAGCAAGGAGAATTTTACCAGGCTGTGGTAAAGCGCCTGTGATCGCAATTTGCACAGGCAGAGGAATTTGCTCATGCAACCAGGCGGCAAAATCTTCGACAAATTGGGCATCTAGATGCTGGACAATGACCACAGCCGCAGGAAAATCTTGGGGAAATTGGGAGAGAATAGTTTTTAATGCTTGGGGCCCACCAGTGGAAGCCCCCATCACAATTAGGGATGGGAGTGATTTTGACTGATGGACACGGGCCGATCGCGGATGTGAAGATTTACCAATTAAGCGGGCGATCGTCGCAATTTTATTTAACAGCCCATCATCACCTAAATCTGGCGTGTTGATGGCATCCAAGGCTCCATAGCCCATTGCTTCAAAGACTTGGGCTGCATATCGATTAATGCTAGCAGTTACCATCACAATAGCGCAGGGAGATTGGCTCATGATCTGCCGCGTAGCTTCTACTCCATCCATTCTGGGCATCAGCACATCCATCAAAATCAAGTCGGGAGTATCGGCCGCACACTTCTTTACCGCTTCTACGCCATCGTAAGCAACCCACGCTAGCTTATAGTCTGGTACTCTTACCAGAACACGCCGCAGTACCTCTATAGCCATAAACATATCGTTGGCGATCGCAATTCTCACAAGCTATGGCATTTCTCCAAAATAACGCTATGTATAAACCTATTCCACTAATACAATTTATGCTAATCAAAACCTAATTTGAATAACTGAAAAAAACAATGGCTAGAAAACGCCCACAGCACAATAAGTTCATAGAATCGCCTGAACTACCCCAAAAACTCAATGCTGAGATATTCTTAGAGGGTCAACTACAAGAACTTGATTATTATAAAAATATTTGGTTGTCAAATTCTAAACTTATTGGTGCTAGATCAGTCACCATTAACCAAGCATATTTCCAAAATGTTCAAATATCAGATACTCAGTTTTCATCTTTAGATTTAAGGGATGTTCGGTTTGATAAATGTGACTTTGCTAATACGGAATGGGATAAAGCTAGTCTCAATAGAATTGAATTTATTGGTTGTAGAATTTTAGGTTTTCAGATTCAAAAATCTCATCTAACGAATACTCTAATAAAAGACTGTCAAGGAAAATTTGCACAATTTGAGTTTACAAAGTTTAAGGCTGTTAGATTTGAAAACTGCTTGTTAGAGGATACTAACTTTCAAGATTCTGACCTCTCTGATGTTGTTTTTCTCAACTGCAATATGCGTAATGCAATGTTATCCGGGGCTAAATTGATAGGGACTGATTTTCGAGGTTCAAAAATAGAAGATTTACAGGTAAGCCTTGAGCAACTACGAGGAGCGATTGTTGAACCACTTCAAGCTGCTTATCTTTTACAGAGGTATGCAGGAGTTATTGTAAAGTATCCCGATAATGAGGAAGCAACTAGGATTTAAATAATTCGTAATTCGTAATGACGCTCTCTACGTTCGCGCAGCGTGTCGCAGACAGACCCTAAAAGCGTAGCTCGCTTCTCCGTAGGTGTACCCGGACTCGCTTTTTAACCCAGGTCGGTGGGTAAAGTTTCGTGTAGACACGGTTTCTAACCGCCCATTTCGCGTTAAGTTGACTAAACCCCTACGAGAAATATGGTTTTTCCGCGATACATATTTATTGTTTTCTGTTAATGCGTAAGTCCTATATAGGACTCATATTTGATTTCTGAAATATACGTAGGGTGCGTTACGCCAAAGG
>CAZZZY010000987.1:0-2486 GCA_964658545.1 uncultured Acetobacteraceae bacterium
AAGAGGCGTTCGTGGGCGACGAACTGGTAGCCAGCATTAGCTACGACCACGGCAATTACCAAAACCTGTACTGGCGGGTACTGGTAAACAACGTTGAGATTTTCCGCGACCTAAGAGCCGCAAGATGCCACAGTTACATCAAACAACAGTACCAGCAAGGTACGCTACCAGTGCAAGAGCAATTACCAGAAGAAGTTTGCACCACTGGTAACGAAATCATGGCGCAGATTTTCACCGAATGCGAAAAGTTCGGCTTCGACATCCTCAACGATGGGATTTACCACAACGCCGTAAAACTGGGCGAAGTGGGCTGCACTGACGGCGGCTGGTGGGTGCGTACTGGAGAATGTAAGCAAATGCCGTGTGATTCGGCGTTGGATGCGGTGTGGTGGTTGTCGATGGTGGACGTGCTGCCCCATACAGAAACGGCTGACTGTGAGGAATTGCTAGACCGACCATTTGATGAATTGACCCCTGATGAATGGCAACGGTTACGGGAGTATGCGCCAGTTGCAGAAAGTCGGGAGTTAGTGACAGCGTAATTCTCGCACAGACGACGGCGATCGCTCGACATTCACAAGCAAAGTGATCGCTCATCAACTACTCGCTTATTCACCAATCCCCACTTGATCTATGCAACCGACAATATCTATTCCCCAACACTGGGAATATCCCCGCTTTGCTATGGAACAACGTACTAAAGACGGCATCATTTTGGGGTTTTATTACTACCCAAATGGTACTGAATTAGCTGAACAATTTGGTGGTGGTTGGCGCTATGCCCTGATGCCTCATAGAAACTCTGATGAACTATTCCACTTTCAGGAAAATCAAATTCAACCGCTTTCCCCACAGGAATTATTTTCACAGATCCGCGCAGAGATTGATTTTTATCAAAGTCAAATAGCAATTCTGCAACAACAGTTATTCGCCATCGCTGGAGGTAGCACCAATGGCTAATTCTACAAGCAGTTTTGACCGTAGGGCTAATCATCTGCTGCGTTTAATTCAACTTTGTGGCGGTTGTGTTCCATTACATCGGCTTCAGTTCCAATTTTCCGATTCAGTGATTCAAACTCTGCTGGATAGAGAACTGGTGCAGGTACAGAACACCAATCAATGAAACTTTAACCGAGGTGAAATATGACTACTGAAATCAAACTAGGTTTATGCAACCCTCCCGAACCGATTTATCTCTATGTCAAAAATGCCGAGTTAGGTGGAGAATCTTACCTGTGGTATCACTACGATATTGACAGGGATAAAACCATTCCTGTTACCCAAAGAGCATTAACTGGGTACTTGTCAGAACTGCGCCTAACGACTAAAGAATTCAAAGGCAAGGACAACCTGAAGCTGGATATTGTCGTAAGTGCTGATGAACTTTATGTTGTCAGGACTGGTGTTGAAACCAATTTCGCCAAAAGCTTTCTTCTCGCTGCCTCATTAGTTCAGGATTTTTCCAAACCACTGATTATCGTTGTGAATGCTGGCGACGAGAATACAGTTTTCTGTAATCTTTACGATGCTGCAAGTAAAAGCAGAATTGAAAGAGAATGGAACAAAAATGCTGATTGGGCAACAATCATTCGTGACATCCAATTTCGCTTAGGTGGCACTCCATCTACACCAAAACTTAGCGTAGTCCCCCAACCAGTACACCCTCAAGACTTACGAATCAAAAATATTCGCACCTTGCTTGATTATCCTCTTGATTTGGTCAAAGAATGGTTGCAATTTCAGGATGTTGACCGCCCAAGTCTACTTCATATTAGCAAGATTAATGAACTGGTAAAAACCATGTGTTTGGCTTGGGCAGCAGACAAGCGTGAATATCCCAGTCATGCCGAATCTGACTATCAAAAGCTAGTTGTTGATGCTGTTGCTAATGGTGCATTCGAGCATGGATTCAAGACAAATTGGGCTGGACTAAACCCGCCTCTAATAGCGAAACTGCGATGACACAAATACAGTTACTCGCAGCAATCGCTCAACAGATGGCACAGCAAGAACAATATTTATTGGAGCAACAACAGCAACAAACTCAAATCTTGGCGAGACTCAAAGCTGTTGAAGTTGAACAGGACAGGGTAAATACCCCATGCGGCCATAAATATAGTGTTGTTGGATTCGCCAATCTTCAATGGTAATGAAATATCTGTAAAGGAAGCTGGTACCAAAGGTCGAAAGGCAAGCGCATTGTGTCGGAAACAAGGAATAGAAATAGAACGCATTCATGACCCACGTTTTGGAAAAGTCGGTTTGTATCCAGAAAGCGTGTTGATTGAGGTTTTCTCTAATTGTCAAAACTAACAGCAATTGTCTTCAAAATACTTTCAATAGTAGGAGAAAAGTATCATGCAACAACTCAATTTATTCACTGAATCAACTCCAGTTCTTCCAGTCACTTATTACCCTGGTTTCTTGAGTCAAGAACTTGCAAACGAACTCTACCAACATTGCTTGAAACTGGAGTGGCAACAGAA
>CAZZZY010000988.1:0-2483 GCA_964658545.1 uncultured Acetobacteraceae bacterium
GAGATGTTACACCTGGTTGATGCAATAGCCAAGCTAGGGCAATTTGTGTGGGTTTAACCCCTCGTTTTGTAGCTAATTCAACTACGCGCTCAACTATTTGAAAATCTGAATCTTGATAGTAAAGCTTGTGAGCGAATTCGTCAGTTTTTGCACGTAGTGTTTGCCCATAGTCTGATTTGCTGCGATTCCCTGACAAAAAGCCCCGCGCCAGGGGACTCCAAGGAATAATACCAATTCCTTGATCTTGGGCTAGAGGTATCACTTCTCGTTCTTCTTCTCGATAGACTAGATTGTAGTGATTTTGAATTGATACAAAGCGAGTCCAGCCGTGAATGTCTGCTGTATAAAGGGCTTTGGCAAACTGCCATGCGTAAACGCTAGAAATGCCCAGGTAACGGACTTTACCTGCTTTCACAAGATCGTGAAGTGCTTCTAGGGTTTCTTCGATTGGTGTCTCATAGTCCCAACGGTGAATTTGGTATAAGTCTACATAATCGCTCTGTAGCCGCCGCAAAGAAGCATCAATGCTATCAAAAATATGTTTGCGAGATAGTCCTCGATCATTTGGACCATCGCCGACTTTACCATGTACTTTGGTAGCAATAACAACCTGATCTCTGTTTGCAAAATCTTTAAGCGCTCGCCCGACAATTTCTTCACTAGCGCCCAAGGAATAGACATCGGCGGTATCAAAGAAGTTAATCCCTAATTCCAAAGCCAGTTTTATAAATGGGCGACTTTCTTCTTCTTCTAATACCCATTGGCGCAATTTACGGGAGCCATAAGTCATCGTGCCGAGGGTGACACGCGATACTTTGAGTCCAGTTTTGCCAAGATTTACATATTTGATCATACTGTTTGCTCTACTTTTGTTGGGATACTTAATAACGTTGTGACGTTTCTACAGCCAGTTGGGAGGTGCAATTGGCTTCATCGGTGCGTCCTCAAGCTAATTTTTAATGAATCAGTAGAATGTTGTTACCAAAGGCTTTGCACTTTTCTCGTACACTTGATTTGCCTAAAAATATTGCAAAGTAATGCTTATAACTTTGCAATAGCTAGGATTTAAATACTATATATCAATCGGGTTGCCGGAGTTTATGATTATAAGATTAAGAATCAATCCAACGCCTCACTGCTGGCAATTGTGCAGAGAACCATAGCGCACCTAAGATATTTACACTGCCACAGACAATTAAGGCATTAGTCGCACCAAAATTCTGTGCTAAAGTTCCAGCTAACAGATTCCCAAAGGGCATCATACCCACCATTGCTAGGGCATAAAAACTCATTACCCGTCCCCGCTTATCCTCGGCAACTAGGGTTTGGATAATCATATTACTACTGGTAAGACGATTGTATGACGCACGGGCATATCTAATCCCTTGAGGAAACCATTGAGAACGCTCAGTACCAACAGGATGGGAAACGTAATCCAATTCGTAAAGGTAAGAATAGTTAAGGACAGGGAAACGCAAATTCCCAATATCTGCACCAGCATTAACAAGTCACGACGACTCCAGCGATCTGACAATACGCCGGAAAAAGGAATCACTAATAACGTCGGTAAAAATTGTACAAAGCCTGCAACTCCCAACAACCATGCCGATTGAGTCAATTCGTATACGAGCCAAGGAATAGTTAACTGCTGGGTCATAAATGTCCCAGACATTGATAGTAACTGTCCCCCAAAAAACAGGCGAAAATTACGCCAGCGAAAGGCGGGTAAATATTGGTAAATGATATTACTTACGCGATCGCCTAGTTGTCTATTCCAAATTTTCATTAGCGAATTATACTATGTTCTACTAAATTTTAGACTACCTAATATTTAGCTTCACTAATGATTATAGGATAATTCTGTAGTTTACCGCCGCAGGTCTTACCCTGAGCCTGTCGTTCGCGGAGCGTCTCGTAGAGAAGGGCATCGCGTCTGGTTTTGTAGCAAGCTTGCTGATTCAAAAGTTAAGCCCTATTTTTAAGGGCATCCGGTGTAATTGCTGCATACTGTTGGGCGGTTAGAGTTGCTCCTCGAATATCGACTAGTTTCGGCACGACTTTCAGTTGATATAGAAGATCCGCAACCTTTTGTTGAGCGCTAATCACTTCCTCAGTAATTAGTTTCATGTCATATTTTCTTCTTGTCAGCGCCAACTCCATAGTATCGACATCAGTCTTGACTTTCGGTGCGAGGATTTCGGCAGCAGCTCGCCTGTTTTTGTTTGCCCACTGCCCAACTTCGTAGTACTCTGACAAAATTGCTTTTAAGAGTTCAACATTATTAATTGCAAAATCTCGTGAAGCTAGGTAATAACTTCCTGGCGTCTTAATTCCTTGCGCGTCTCGTAAGACCCGAATAATGCCTTCCCGTTGCAGCTTAATCAGACTAGGATCGCCTTCTACAAAGGCATCAACCGTCTTGTTCAAAAATGCTGCTCGGCCATCCGCAATAGTTAAGTTTACTGATTGAATATCACTAATTG
>CAZZZY010000989.1:0-2474 GCA_964658545.1 uncultured Acetobacteraceae bacterium
CTGCACTTTCATCTAATTTAATTTCTCTTCATCGTGCGGAAAAATTGTCAATAAACTGACAATAGCTGTTTATCAAACATTACAGTGCTTCCGGCTATTATGCAATATAGTTTTCTCCTTGCCCCCTGCCTTTTTTCGGTCAACAACTAAGCAACTTGTTGCAAGTGTTGCACGCGGGGCATAATTTCTTGGGCAAAACGTGTCATCTCTTGAACAAAGGGATTAAATTGCAGCATGAAAGTGTCGATACCTGCATCAACGAAAGCTGCAACGCAAGTTGCAACTGTATCATAGCTGCCAACCAATCCTGCGGCTGTGCCACCATTGCCGCCAACAGCCGGATTTTTAGCGAAGAGTTTGAACATGGCGGCTTCTGGGTCAACTCCTTTAGCAACACTTAACTTATATTGTTCTTCCAACTTTTGCAGTGCCATAAGTCGTTCTAGTTCTGCTTGCGCTTCTTCATCTGTGGGACGGGCAATGACAAAGGCTGACAGACCAAAGCGGATTGGTTGGGGTAAGAAACGTGGTCGATTCAAAACTTGTTTAATTACTTTGCGGACATCTTCAATCGGCTGACCGTTAATGAAATAAACATCCGCTTGTTGGGCTGCTAAAATCTGTGCTGGATCTGATGCTCCTCCCAGGTAGATACGAGGATAAGGTTGAGCAACAGAGAAGGGTCGAAGGCTCAAATCTCGGATTTTGAAATATTCACCCTCAAAGTTCACCCTCTCACCGCTCCATAAATCTCTAACAACCTGCAACCATTCACCAGAATAGCGATACCGTTCATCATGGGGAGGGAAGGGGATATTAGTACGCTCCATTTCTGGGCGAAACCAAGCACTAATTAGGTTTATGGCAAAACGTCCACCACTGATTGCATCAATACCCAAGGCCATCTTTGCTAAAACGGCTGGATGAAATAATAAAGGTTTAATAGCGGCGATAATTTCTATACTTTCTGTAGCTTCAGCCAATGCAGCACAAGCTGTCCAAGTTTCCAATTGTTCTAAATCTAGACTACGAGGATTGGCAAGGTGCTGTGCGACTAAGGTGGTGACATATCCTAAACGTTCTGCTTCTAATACTAGCGATCGCGTGCGTTCATAACTAGCATCAATCGGTTCATCTGGCGTATCGAGAGGGCCAAAGTTACCCCCAACTGGAACCCAAATACCATAACGTGGTTCTAACATTCTTGCCTCCAAATTAAATGGGGACTGGGGAGATACAGAATCTACATACCCCCTTGTTTTTTATCTTTATCTATGCAAATCTCATAGTGTTATACGGTAAACCTACCGATTTAACGTATGATTATTATAGGTACAAAAATTTAGTTTTAGTGCCGACTACAAAGGTTCTAGAAAGCTATGTCTGAACCACGCTATGGGATTTGGATTCCTGTTTACGGCAACTGCGGTGTGATGAACCATCCTCTTGAACCTCGTGATGCTAGTTACTCACGAGCCAAGAATTTAATCCAGTTGGCCGAAAGGTGCGGATTTACCACAACTTTAATCGCGCAACATATCATCAATCCCAGGAACCAAGAACTTGACCAGCTAGAAACCTGGACAGCAGCAGCAGCTTTGGCAGAAGCAACAAACTCTATCGAGATTATTGCAGCTGTTAAGCCATTACTGTTTCATCCCGCCGTTTTAGCAAAGATGGCTTTAGGTATTGATGCGATCAGTGCTGGACGTTTTGCCATAAACCTAATTAGTGCTTGGTTTAAGCCAGAAATGGAAAAACCGGGGATAAATTTCCTTACCCACGATGAGCGTTATCGTTATTCGGATGAATGGATTCGGGTCGTAAAAGCTTTGTGGAGTGGAGAGAAAGTTAACTTCTACGGTGAATATTTTCAGATCAATGATTTGAAGCTTAATCCCCCACCTGTAGCCAAACCACATCCGCGTGTATATGTAGGGGGAGAATCAGAACCAGCTCAAGAACTAGCCGCAAAAGAAGCGCATACATTTTTTCTCAATGGTCGTCCGATTAAAGTCATCCGCGAAACCATTGCGGCTGTTGCTCAAAAAACTAAGTTTCGCTCTCAACCTCTGGGCTTCGCCATGTCAGCTTTTGTGATTGCTCGACCAACAGATGAAGAAGCGGAAGCGGAATATCAAAACCTCAGAGCAATGGTACTAGCACAAGACGATCGCTCAGAATTACTCAAAGGAGTAGATTCTGAAGTAGTTATGTTCAAAAACATGGCTAAGTATCCTGGTGTAGGGAGCAATGGCGGTACAGCAGCAGGATTGGTTGGTAGCTATGAAACTGTAGCTCATCGGATTGCTGAATTTACTAAAGTAGGAATTGATACTTTCATGCTGCAATTCCAGCCTTTTGCCCCAGAAATGGAACGTTTTGCGGCGGAAATTATACCAAGAGTGCGAGCGTTAACGGTAGACGCAAATTTGAAAATAGGGGTTAGAGGCTAAGAATTTTAGATTTTAGAT
>CAZZZY010000990.1:0-2473 GCA_964658545.1 uncultured Acetobacteraceae bacterium
TTGGGAATTGGGGATTGGGAATTGGGAATATTGCTCCCTTGTTCTCTTCTGCCCAAATCGGGGATACTGGGTAAAGGAGATGTATAAGCAATGTTGAATTCGCCGCGATCGAGTTTAGGAATAAACCCTTTGGGAATTAATGGAATCAGTGCTATCCCGGCGATGAAACTGAGGACAGCTAATCCGATAACTATCTTGCGGTGATTCAAAGACCAACTTAATAAGCTTCTATAAGATTGGGTAAACGCTACCCAACTTTTTGCTTCCTGACGCGGGGAGAGCGAGGATTTAGGTTTTAGCCAGTAAATAGCCAGAACTGGAGATAAAGTCCGAGCAACTAGCATAGAAGCCAGCATTGCTGCTGAAACAGTTATGCCGAAGGGCTTGAAGAACTGACCGATTACTCCACCCATCAAACCTATGGGTAGAAAAACTGCTACTGCTGTCAAGGTGGCTGCGGTGACTGTTAATCCAATCTCAGTAGTAGCTGAAAGCGCCGCTTGACGAGGAGTTTCCCCATCCTCAACGTGTCGCATGATGTTTTCCACATCCACGATCGCATCATCAACGATACTACCAATCACCAAAGCTAAAGCTAAGAGCGTAATGGTTTCTAAGTTAAAACCGAAAATTGCCATGACAATAAATGTCGCCAAAACAGACGTAGGAATCGCCAGTGCAGAAATTAGGGTGGCTCGCCAGTTCCACAGAAATGGAAAAATCACCACAATGGACAACAAAACTGCTTCCAATAAAGCATCGATGGTTGACTGGGTGGCTTGGCGGATATATTCTGCTTGGGTAGCAGCTAGGGTGAGTTTGACATCCTTGAGGGTAGAGCGTAGCCTTTGGACTTCTTTTTCAACTCGACTAACTACTTCTAAGGTGTTAGCGTTACCACGTTTAATTACCTGAAACGCCAGGGCATTTTGGCCGTTAAACCTGACTAATGTTGCTCCAGCTTGAGGGATAGCCGTTAAACTTGCATTGGCTGGAGGTATGGAAGGAGTTGCACTAGCAGCCCCAAGTAATGAGACTTTTAAGACTCCTGGTAGTTTAGCGATCGCAGTTACAATCTCGTTTTTCGCCAACTTTGTCAAATCTGTAAAATTCCGCGTCTTACTCTCAATGGCGTAGCTAATAGCGGCTGACTCATTTAGATTCAAGGGAATAATTTTAGAAGTTGCTCCTTGAGGCAAAGTTAACTGCTTGAGGGCAGTTTCCACGTTTTTAGTTGATGTTTCTAAATTCGTACCAACGGCAAAAGAAAGGCTAACAGCAGTTTGACTAGGATAAGTGGATGAGCGAATATTGTCTAATCCTTCTAGGGAACGGAGGTGTTCTTCCAACGGTTTGGTAAGCTTCGCTTCTGTATCCAGGGCAGTTGTCAGTGGGGCTGTAGCATTCACAACCACCACTGGAAAGGTAATATCTGGAAACAAAGCATATTTCAAAGAACTGAATGCTAAAATCCCAGCTACCGTTACGGCAATCCAAAAACTCACCGTCAGCCACGAAAATTGAATCGCTAATTTAGAAATATTGAAGAGTTCTCGTGCGGATTTTGAGCGATCGGGCTTTACCATCTTGGAAAATTACCGTGTGGTGACACAATTATTTAGTCATCTGGGGTTTATGACCAGAAAAGGGCAACATTCTTTATTGTCACTCAGATGTGGCAAAATTTTTAAATATGAAACTTGGTTTTGATCAGCAATTATTCTGTCGTATCTATTTAGAGAGCTAGTGCCTAATTTTTTGTCCATCAATACAATTTTAGTACCCCAAGGAGCAGAATATAAAGCTGTGTGTCGCGGATTAAGCGGCGTAACTGGTTCCATGCCAACGGTAGTAGCCATACCTGTGGGGATGAAACCTTTGCTCAAATATCTGCAAAAATCCCCAGGAAATGCACAATTTTTAGCTCCCAAATCTAAAGTGTTGATTATGGGTATATGTGGAAGCTTGAGCGATCGCTACACAGTTGGCGATATTGTGCTGTATCAAGATTGTGTCTACTCTGGGGAGCGGCAAGAATGCGATCGCACTTTCACAGCAAAATTGCACTCTTCCATATCACAAAAAGCATATTTAGTCAAGTCAATGACAAGCGATCGCGTTATTTGGTCTGCTGTCGAAAAACGCCATTTGGGTAAGACTTTGGCGGCTGATGTTGTTGATATGGAAGGATTTACTACCCTAGAGTTTTTCAATGGGGCTGACGTGGCTGTGGCAATGCTGCGAGTAGTTAGCGACAATTGTCAGCATGATATCCCCGATCTTACACCAGCGATTAATTCTGACGGCTCCCTAAACCCTTTTCCCCTAGCGATGGGAATGCTGCGACAACCTCTTGCTGCGACTCGGCTGATTCGAGGTTCGTTAACAGCATTAAAGGTGTTAGAGCAAGTTACAAATCGGCTATTTTTGGCGCTACAGACCTGAGCAGTCAACCCCTTTGGGGAATTCAAAA
>CAZZZY010000991.1:0-2465 GCA_964658545.1 uncultured Acetobacteraceae bacterium
GCTAGGGGGGTTAGGTTTCCGAGGCTTTGGTGTTACCAAAAATACTTTTCAAACATCCTCTTAGGCTTAGGTTTACACACATAGATAGATTGCGTGCTATTACATCCCAGATTATGAGGCAACTTTTTCTTCTACCGCGATCGTTTTATCCTGCTGAGATTTCGGTAAAAATGTCTTAACAATCCAGTAAGTCAAAATGTGAGAAAGTAATCCCAGAGGGCCAGCAAACAAACACAGTGCAAGGGAGTGAATTGTCCAAATACCTGTTTTTTGCCCTTCCCAATAAATCCAGCGACCGACAAATAAATCCATTACTAAAAAATGAATCCAACCTGTTGCAGCAGCCGTTTCATCTGCAAAAAATCGCGCAATATCAGTTAATTGGGGATTGGATAAAGCTTGGGCATTTTCTGGCGTAATGCTGTTGATAAATAAATACAAATATGCGCCAGCTAACAGCACAAATGGCAAATATGATGACATGATCTGCCGTGTAACTTTCCAATTTGGCAACAAAATCATCAACGCCCAAAAGGGTAACACGAAAAGATTGGCAACGTTAAATAGTTGGGAGATGGTCATATTTTTGTAAAATGAATAATTTTCAGTTATTGTTTTTCTTGTTTTGAATTTACTATATTGGGAAGCCCCGCCATAAGACGGCAGGGTAATTCACGCTGAAAGTCTATGGTAAGTCTGAAAATATCTTCAAAACAAGAGGCAGCAGCAGTTCCAGAAAATAATTATGTGTTATGCAAAACCCTTATAGAGACGGGATATGTTGCGTCTCTACATTCTTTTTCGGAGATGTTCTATGAATAAAAGTTGGGTTTTGGCAGCTCATCATTTAACGCCCATTTTCCTATATCTTGGATTTTGTAATCTACTGGATCGTGGAGAGTAAACGTGCGGAGATTACGCCAATAGCGGTCAAAGCCATATTTTGCATTAGTAGCGCGTGCGCCCATAACTTCAAAGATGCGGTTGGTGATGTCTAAACCAACTCTAGTGACGAAGACTTTGGCTGTAGCGATAAACAGCGCACATTCTCCCCGTTGTTTGGCGGTGAGTGACCATTCCTGTTCCCAAGCTGCTTGGAGTAATTCTCCCGCCTGTTCAGTTAGATAGACTGCTGCTTGGAGATCAACCCAGATTTTGCCATAGTGTTGGAGGATGTAAGGATCTTGGGTTGCACTTTCTACACCTGATGTCAACCAAGGTTTGGTATGAGTGGAAGTATATGTTTTAGCAGCTTCAAATGCTCCCTGTGCAATTCCCAGGTAGATATTAGCAAGATTCAATTGAGTTAAGCAGGCGCGAATCGTGCTGAAGGGTTGACTTGGTTTGTCTCTACTACCAAGAATTTCTTCAGGATATACCAACACATCTTCAAAAGTAACACTACCACTATCTGTTTGGCGTTGCCCGATATTATTCCAATCATGATGAACAGTAACGCCTTGCCGTTGGGTGGGAATTGCCAAAATACTCAATTCACCAGTTTCTTGATTAGTGGCAGAGATCGGCAATATATCGGAGTCTTGAGAGCCAGAGCAAAAGCTTTTAATCCCGTTCAGACGGAAATAATTATTTTCCGGTGTCAAATTAGTTCTTTTATCTAATGGGTTGAGGGCATTACACCAAAACCAGTTTTTGTCAATAGTTTCTGAGTAATATCGCTGTTTTTGTTCTGCCGAACCAAAGATATGAGGAATAACTACACCTAAATGGTGGTAAGAAAAGACGTGAGCAATGGAGCTATCAACCTTGGCAAACTCGCGGGTAATTTGCAGAACAGTAATCCAGTTTTGCCCGAAACCACCATATTCTGTGGGTACTATCAGTTTCAGCAAGTTGCTTTGGCGCAAGCGATCGCGTTCATGTTTTGGTGTTCCCCCTTGGGCATCCCGCTCTACAGCAGTCTGGGCAAATTCCTTTGCTAAAGACTTAGCTATATCAAAATAATTTTGAGACTCTTTCGTTTCTATTAATTGCATATCTTGCAACTTCTCCTGCTAACCTTCTGTGAGATTAACTATAAATTTGGCTGGAAAAACTTTTAATCTCCAGTGTTTTTATAAAACTATCTTAACTATATGGATAATATTGCATATTCTCACTAAAAAAGCAAGAATAAATTAAATTAATTTTGCTAAAAATATAGGTTCTTAGTGCAACATCAAAAAATATCTGTTTCCGAGTTAAACAGAAAGCAAAATACATGAAAAAAATATTCTAGTCTACTTGTTTTTCAAGAATAGATATGCAATATTAGTAAATTGAATCTACTAAATTACTGTAAACAGATAAACAAACAGTAGATATTGTCTGATGGGCAGAAATGTGATTTTTGTCTACAGTTTAAATATTTTTTACAGATAGATATTCCCTTAGCAAATAGACAAGCTTATAGCGCTTCTCGAATGGAAAATACACTTTGACCTCACTTCCATTCCTCTCTCCTA
>CAZZZY010000992.1:0-2462 GCA_964658545.1 uncultured Acetobacteraceae bacterium
TTATCAGTTGGACTCGCAACCGTGACCCCAGGGGCATAGGTTGGGAATGGAATGCAAAAGATGGGCTATATCACCCAGTAAAATAACTGCCACTGTCCCCCCAATAGGGTTTAATGAAGGAGCATTCAACATAAGAATGACCAATGTTGAATTCTTCCACCCTCACTAACACCGAACTCATCGACCTGTGGCTGCATGGTAAAAGTGCCAATACAGTTGATGGGTATCGTCGTCATGCCGAGCGATTTTTTACTCATGCCAATAAACCCCTAATAGATTGCACCCTTATGGATATTCAACTGTGGGTGATGACACTTCATTGTTCCGATAATTCTAAACGGGTGGCTGTGGGGGCAATTAAAAGCCTGTTCTCTTTCGCTAAACAGTTGGGGGTGGTATCGGCTAATTTGGGAATACTAATTAAGTCACCCAAAGCGAAAAACAGATTGGCAGAGCGAATTCTTACTACTGAGGAAGTACAATTACTGATAAATTCCACGACAAACGAGCGCGATCGCAGTATCGTTCGTTTACTTTATTTTGCAGGTTTGCGGGTAAGCGAATTATGTAGCCTCAAGTGGCGTGACCTCAAGGCGCGTGGCGACGGGGGGCAAATCACAGTATTTGGTAAGGGTGATAAAACCAGAACTGTGCTTGTTGGTGCTGGTATTTGGCGCTCCATTAATGAGTTAAAGAATTACGCTAAACATGATGACCCAGTGTTTGTTTCAGCTAAGGGTGGTCATCTGTGCCGCAGTATGGTATTTCATATTGTGAAAAATGCTGCAAACCGCGCTCTTATTGAGGGGAATGTATCACCCCACTGGCTCAGGCATAGCCACGCTTCCCATAGTCTCGACCGGGGAGCGCCGATACACTTGTTACAGAAAACCCTGGGGCATAGTTCAGTTGCCATCACTGAAATGTATCTTCACGCTAGGCCGACTGATAGCAGTGGGTTGTATTTGCCGGATGATGAGGAGTGATGGATTAGGGATTAAGTGTTGCGAAAAATTCCGATTCCAGCCCCCAGTCCCTATTTTAGTGACGAGTGTAGGAACGCCTAAAGAAAGTTTTGAATCTCTGGGCTATAGCGGACATGGCAACTGCTGCTACAGAAACCGATATTGTTGCTATTTTGATTCCAGAATCATCTGCAAGTATCGCTACAGCGGCTATTGCGATCGCTACTCCGATACAACTTTGTTTGACCCTATTTGTAACTTGATAAGCTCGATTGCAGGAACTACAAATAAGTGTGTGTCGTGAGAATCTATCTAGCAAAATCGGCTTTGCATTCAACTCACCATTCTCAACATTTCTCCATGTGGAATAGCCTTGATAAAAAGGCAAAGATGACCCAAACTTATCTAGCCACAAGCGATACTCAATCACCAATGTGTCAGATGTTTTCAGCGGCAAATATAGTTCTTTGAGACTTGTTCCCAAGCGTTCAATTTCTGACTGTTGTCCTGCGATCAGAGGCAAATCCTGCTCCAATATTTTGTTCGTATTTAAGTGATCGAGCCACCGGGGTCTTAGCTTGACTCCCCAAGTCAGGAAATCACGATAACCTCTAGCTAAAAGACGACATCGCCCTTTGCCTAAAGGAATCGAATACAAAGCTAGTCCAAATGTCCAACCTCGTTCTTCAATATAAGCAGTGTTCAGAACAAGATTTGGAGCAACAAAATCAATATATTTCCAGCCTTCATTTGATTTGTTAGTTCCCCGCCACCGACCTCGAATCCCCTGAACCGAACTCTCTAGCACTTCCATTTCTAGCGGTTGGGCATTTTTCCGATTACCACCACCCCTGGTGCCATGATGGCTAATAGCAACATGAGCAGGATCTATGACGTTCTCTACTAGATATGTTTGGTCATAAGGCAGATCCAATATAAAGTCTGCACACACGAATCCAGGCTTGTCTAAATCTGGTAGAATTGGAATATTTTCATCAACAGCAGTTTCTTTTTCGCCAGCCCACACCCAAATCATGCCTTGACGTTCTACAACCTTAAAGGATGGCACGCAAGCATTAACTGGAATTTTTGCATCTGTTGGTAATTGGGGAATGTGCAGACATTGACCATCACTGCCAAACTGCCAACCGTGATATGAGCATTCTATTTTGCCGTCAATAATTTGTCCTTCAGAAAGTTTGGCTGTACGGTGAGGACAACGATCTGCTAAACAGATAAATTGTCCATCTTTGTTTTTGAACAAAACCAAGGGTTCATCGTACAAGGAAAAGCTATGAGGGCGGTTGGTAGGCAAGTCTTGCACAAAGGTAACGGGATACCAACATTGCCTCCAGTTAAATTCTTGCTTCTCCTCAAGTGTCTCAAAGCTAGAAGTTGGTGGTGTCGCCTGTAGTGTCTCTGTTTCTAATGACATAGTTTTCTCCAGGTTTCTCTGATTTTATAAGAAGAATTCAGAACTCAGGAGTCAGAATTCAG
>CAZZZY010000993.1:0-2462 GCA_964658545.1 uncultured Acetobacteraceae bacterium
TTTGTCTAAAATTGGACGCATCCAGATGCGTGGTCAGGCTAAGTATTGGGGCAAACCAACTACTTGCACTATCGTTTATCGCAATGGGAAGTGGTACGCCTCAATTACTGTCAACGTATTAGACCAAATTCTCCAACTAGAGAGTTTACCTCTCGGCGCTGTTGGTATCGATTTAGGGTGTAATGCAGCGTTATCAATTACTGATGGCGAGAATCATCAACAGATTGATGCTCCAAAGCTTTTGAGAAATGCAGAACATCTAATCAAAAAAGCGTCTAAGGATAAAAGGCGCAAACGCTCTCCCAATAGAAAGAAAAAGATTTTAGCTTCTAGGCGGTTTAAAAAAGCCCAGTTCAAGGTTAGTAAGCTTAACCGCAAGGTTGCCAATCAACGCCAGAATTGGGTACACCAAGTTGCAGCAGAAATAGTCAGCAGTAATAGCTTCGTTGCAACTGAAAAGCTAGAAGTCAAAAGTATGACCCGAAAAGCTAAAAAAGGTAAGCGCAAAAAACAGAAGGCTGGACTAAATAAGTCGATACTCGATGTCGGATTTGGAATGTTACGTAGCACCATCAAATACAAAATAGAACAGATTGGTGGTGTATTTGTAGAGGTTCCAACCCGGCAGGTAAAACCTTCTCAAACCTGCCCTAAATGTGGACACCAACACAAGAAAACACTCGATATCCGAGTACATGAGTGCAGTGTTTGCGGATATGTGCAAGATAGAGATATTGCTGCTGCCGAAGTTATGCTTTATTGGGCTAAAGGTACTCTACCGGGGTTAGGAACTAGCCTCGTAGACGCTGATCTTGCTAGCTCTACCTCACGCACCCGCAAAAAAGCAGGAAGTATGAGGCAACTAGGAGAAAAGAAGCGTCAAAAATCTCAAAGTAATTTCGCTAAAAATAGGTTAGAGGATGTAGAAACCTCGCTTCTCAGGCGAAGCCAGCTAGAGGTAGTTCATGAATTAGTTATGCATCATTCTCCTAGTGGTGCAGAAGCAGAGATTAACCAGCTGTTGATGCAAAAATTTGCGGCGCTTGGTGTAGAAGTCTGGGGCGATCGCGCCGATAATATTATTGCCAAGATTTCAGGGAAAAATCCAGATAGAGCGATCGCTATCACGGCACACAAAGATGAAATTGGCGCAATTGTCAAGAATCTCGGTGACGAAGGTCGTGTGGAAGTCCGCAAACTCGGCGGCTCTTTCCCGTGGGTTTACGGCGAAGGTGTGGTCGAAAATCCTGTACTTTTATCTCAAGATGCTTATGGGATATATGATGAGAAATGGGTGTTTCTGAAGTGGCAAACTATTCGGGGTACTTTTATCTCAAGATGCTTATGGGATATATGATGAGGGGTTAAATGGGCAATTACGCCAATCTGCAAAGCAACTTGATATACCAGTGCAGCTAACGATACTGAGCCAGTTTGGTAGTGATGCTTCGATTGCTATGAAATTTGGTCATGTCGCCCGTGCTGCGTGTTTGGCGTTTCCTACACAAAATACACATGGATATGAAATTGCTCATTTAGGAGCGATCGCTAATTGTATCGATTTATTAAAATCTTTCTGCGAAACTGAGTTTAAGTGATATACATAGGCTTTCACCCGAAGGAGCGATCGCATATCAACCTAAAATAGCCAGAAAAAGGTTTTGCAAAGCCTGAAGGTCTGGCTCCTCAAGTCGCCCTAACTTTTTAATGACTAGTCCTTTATCTATGGTAGTCAAAACTGGTTTGATAATTAAAGGTTTGAGAAGACCAGCTACTCGCCATGCAGTAATTATGATTTCACCAAAGGAAGTTGCTGGATTCGCTTGACTGGTAATGGCTATCAATATTAAATCCGAACGCTCACGTTGATAGCTATTAGAACTCACAACTACTGCTGGACATTTTTTAGTTGTAGTCTGGTCAGTAAATGGAAACGGGACTAAAATAACATCACCAAATTCATAGTGTGTCATATTCTGCATCATCAGGGTTATCCCAGATTTTGAGCAGAACTGGCTCAGAAAGTTTTGCTGCTGCAAAGGTAAGGTTATGCTCTGTATTTTGTATATCCAGAGAATCAATAAAATCTTCAACCAGCAAAACTTGTTCGGGAGGCAACTTTTGAATTTTTTCAATTAGCCTTTGCTCTAAACTGCTATGAGTATGCATTGTTTAGATTCTCCTAACTTTGCTTGTATATTGAATTCATTATAGTTTTTGGTTGTCTCTAGCGACGAAAGCGATCGCTAATTGTATTGATTTGTTAAAATCTTTCTGCGAAACTGAGTTTAAGTGATATATACAGGCTTTCACCCGAAGGAGCGATCGCATATCAACCCAAAATAGTTAAATAGGTGCGGCTCTTTTAGGACGACGTAATATCATATAGCGCTTCTCGTCTGGATGCAATACACTTTGACCTCACTTCCATTCCTCTCTCCTAAAAGGAGAGAGGCTTTGAA
>CAZZZY010000994.1:0-2453 GCA_964658545.1 uncultured Acetobacteraceae bacterium
GTAGGATGCGATCGCTTCTTCATTGCGTCCTAAATAAAATAGCGGATAGCCGCGATTGTACCAAGCTTCGTGTAAATCTGGTTTAAATTTGAGTGCTTGGTCGTAGGATGCGATCGCTTCTTCAAAGCGTCCTAAATTGCCTAGCGCAATGCCCCGATTGTTCCAAGCTTGGTGATCATCTGGTTTAAATTTGAGTGCTTGGTCGTAGGATGCGATCGCTGCTTCATTGCGTCCTAAATTGCCTAGCGCAATGCCGCGATTGTTCCAAGCTTGTTTATCTGGTTTAAATTTGAGTGCTTGGTCGTAGGATGCGATCGCTGCTTCGTATTCATTAGCAGTAGATAATAAATTTCCTAGTTTAAATAGTAAACGTGGCTTGTAATTCTCTCGCTGATGTTTTCCGGTCAGCAAGTCTTGAATTTCTATAACTTTTTCAATTTTTTGTTCAGGAGTTAGTTTCAAATATTCTTCATAGTCTCCTTCTAACAGCAAACGTTTTGATTCTTGTTCTACCACATCTGGCGTTGTCGGTAATTCAAATACTCCAGAACGCCAATCAAAAAAATCTGGGGCGCGATGAATAAAATAGTTTATCGAAAATGAACGCAAGAGAAAAACAAAGCTAATTGCAAAATCATCTCGAAAGCGTTCTCGCTGTTGGTTTAAGTTATTTAAAATATGCGGGACACTGGTTAAATTGCTAAATTGCCCTTCTGTAATTTCCCCAAAACTTCTTTTTTCATACTTGTATAAAGAATATTCCAGACCTTTAATCAATAAAATATCAACTTGCTTGTCTTTAATAAACTCTGTTACTGGCTGATATAAATTATCAATCGATTCGACAAAACGCAGCACTACAACCTTCTTCTGCGGAATTTCCTGGGGAAGTTTGACAATGAACTTGTCTGCTTCCCCAGGTGTACATTGGACAAAAAACAAACCAAATCCTGATTTTCGCCTCAGTGCGCGAAGCAAGTCTTGATAAGCTTCTTCTGGTTCTGGGGGTAAATCATCATCCCAATCACTTAAATTTGGGTTCATGAAAGTTTTGCTACAGCTTCTCTAAATTCTGGAATTCCTTGAATCAATGGATGAATATCATACCAACGCTGCATTTCTCCATCATCATCCAAATAGCGGTATTCTAAAAGACAGCGATTATACATCAAACTCCGATACAAGTCATCATTAATAATGCGCTTAGAACAAGAGACTTCCGCTAACAGACACCATTGATGATTTTCCACAGCGCGGCGATAAGTATCTCTGGCTTGAGTAATTGCCCGTCGCACCGCCTTTTCTGAAACAGGTAAATTTTCAGAACGTCCAATGGCATCTTGAGTTAACAATAGCAAATTCCTCACATGACCTCCACTCATTAAACAAAGTCTGTCTAAGGTTTGGGGACTGTCAAAAATTTCTGTTTCTAGTGATAATTCGGGTGCAATTTGCCGGACTCGCTTCTTAATTACTTCTTTAACTTTATTGAGTCCTGGCTGATAAACGTCTCCTTTGCGGGTATTTACCATAATCATCGGCAAAATTTGGGGGTCGCCGTAGATATCTCTCAGGTCTGTTGCTCTTGTAGAATAGACCATTGAAATGGGGACAGTGTAAATCAAATGGCAATCTAAAGCTTGGAGTTGTTCGCTACGGTCTAAAAAGACTTCCTCGTAGTTGGTGCGTTCTCCATCTTTAACTAACACCATCCGGTCTAAGTTATCGACAATTACCGCTAGTTTCTTGTAGCCATTAGGTAAGTGCTGTTTTGCATCCACCAAAAACTCATTTAACACCTGAATTAAAGTGACGGTGTGAGGATCAATTTTTTGGCGAATCTTCAGGCGTAATTCAGGAACAGCCCTTAAATTTGCGGTCAACTTGGCAAATTGAGCAAGCTGCACTTCTACAGCCATTTTTTCAAACTCTATGGGAGTCAGCGCCAAATCTTTTAAATCTACCCAACGATCTTTCAACCAGTCGAGTATAGGACGAGGACTAGCAATTCCTTTTAAATCTTTGAGCAAACGGCGGGTACAGGCGAGGAGAATATCTGTATATTGGGCATCTTCAGAATCGATATCCTCTTCATCAGCCGCAAAATACACAACATAAAATTGCCGATTTTCCAAATAGTTCTTTAACCTGAGTAATTCTGTAGACTTCCCCGCCCCCCGATGACCAGAATACAATTGGCAAGTATTTGTATCTGCCAATTGCATCCGATTTCCCAACTCTTGCAAAATATCCGCATCTCCCCGCACATCTTGACAATCTACATATTTTGGATCACCTGCGGGTAAGGGTTCAAAGGGGTTAAAGGCATTGTAGAGTTTTGCGAGTAAGTCAGGACTATTAACCATAGGTAAAAAATATAGCAATGTTGCCCATAATAAACTAAGTTTGGGGGTTTAAGTCCCCTGCTTCTATCAAGCAGCCCGTTTTGTGTC
>CAZZZY010000995.1:0-2451 GCA_964658545.1 uncultured Acetobacteraceae bacterium
AAGAGAGATTCTTTGTATGCATCTCTGAAGTTAACTTCTGGTGCGTTCGCGCAGCGTCTCCGAAGGAGAATCGCCTTTTTGACAGCCCTAACGCTAATATTTTCTAGTCTCTTACCTCTACCTGCTTGGGCGGACTATGGCGACAAATTGCCATTACCCCAACAATCTTTTAAAGGCAAAATTGGCATTACTTACAAAGAATCCGAACCAGACTTCCCCAAACCAATTAAGGCTCCAGAAAATGCACCAAACGTTTTGCTGGTGTTGCTTGATGATGTCGGTTTTGGGCAAACCAGCACCTTTGGCGGCTCGATCGATACGCCTAATTTAGACCGTTTAGCAGAAAGGGGATTACGTTATAATCAATTCCACACTACAGCACTCTGCTCTCCTACCAGAGCCGCATTGCTCACGGGACGCAATCACCATTCTGTGAATACAGGTGTGGTTGAGGAGTTAGCCACAGGCTATCCAGGTTATACAGCGATTTTACCTAGAAGTGCGGCAACGATCGCTGAAGTATTGCGAGACTATGGATATAACACAGCGGCCTTTGGCAAATGGCACAATACCCCAGACTATGAAACCAGTGCAGCCGGTCCATTCGATCGCTGGCCAACAGGTTTAGGTTTTGAGTACTTCTATGGATTTCTGGGCGGTGATACCAATCAATGGAGTCCAGCTTTGGTGGAAAATACCCAACATATTCAGAAACCAAATCGCCCTGATTATCACCTTACCCCCGATCTAGCAGACCATGCGATTAAGTGGATTCGTACCCAACAAGCGATCGCTCCTGATAAACCCTTCTTTACCTACTTTGCCACTGGCGCTACCCATGCCCCACACCATGCGCCCAAGGAATGGATCGACAAGTACAAGGGTAAATTCGATCGAGGTTGGGATAAATTACGCGAAGACATCTTTGCTCGTCAGCTAGCCTTGGGTGTAATTCCCGCCGATACTAAGCTCACTCCTCGTCCGGCGGAACTCCCGGCTTGGGATTCCCTCACTCCCACCGAGCAGAAAGTTTATGCGCGTCAGGCGGAAGTATTTGCAGGTTTCCTCAGCCATACCGATGCCCAAATTGGTAGAGTCATTGATGCGATCGATCAACTGGGTGAATTGGATAACACCTTAGTCTTTTTCATCGCCGGCGATAATGGTGCGAGTGCTGAAGGCGGCTTAACAGGTAGTGTTAATGAATTAAAAGTTTTTAATGGCGTAGCAGAAAGTCCTCAAGAAGTTCTCGCGGCTTTAGATGATTTAGGTGGGCCAAAAGCCTTCAATCATTTTCATGCAGCTTGGGCTTGGGCAGTGGATAGTCCCTTCCAATGGACAAAACAAATTGCTTCTCACTTCGGCGGAACCCGCAATGGTTTAGTTGTAGCTTGGGGCGAACGCATCAAAAATCGTGGTGGACTGCGGAGCCAATTCCATCATGTAATTGATATTGCGCCTACAATTCTGGAAGCTGTGGGGATTGAAGAACCAGAGGTAGTCAACGGTGTAAAACAACAACCCATCGAAGGTACTAGCCTTGTCTATAGCTTTGACGATCCTGCTGTACCATCCCATCACAAAACCCAGTATTTTGAAATGTTGGGCAATCGTGGCATTTACGATCGAGGTTGGGTAGCAGCTGCCCGTCATGGACGCTTACCTTGGGAGCGTGTTTCCAAAACCACCTTCGATGAAGATAATTGGGAACTATACGATATTACCAAAGACTTCAGTGAAGCCAACGATTTAGCCAAGCAGAACCCTGACAAGTTAGCGCAACTACAAAATCTATTTCTGAAGGAAGCAGAGAAATACAAAGTTCTGCCCTTGGACGATCGCTTACTTCAACGGTTTGATGTCAAAATCCGTTCCAACCCAGCCACAGAACGCAATAGCTTTACTTATTACACATCTGTTGCAGGGATTCCCGAAGGTAGCGCTCCCAATATTAAGAATCGCTCCTTTAGCATCACTGCCGATGTGGATGCTGCTAAAGATGGTACTGAAGGCGTTTTAGTTACCCAAGGCGGACGTTTTGCAGGTTGGAGTTTCTTCTTGCAAGAAGGTAAACCCACCTTTGCTTACAACTTATTAAATAGCGATCGCACAATCATTCAATCTTCTCAACCAATTGCGATCGGTAAATCCCAAATCAAATTTGACTTTACTTATGACGGTGGTGCTCCGGGAGCAGGCGGTACTGGTAAGCTCTCGATCGACGATCGAGAGGTTGCGGAAGGCCGCATTGATAAAACCGTAGGCTACCGATTTGGTTTAGATGAAACCTTTGATGTTGGTCAAGATACTGGCACACCTGCGGTAGATACTTACCAAACACCCTTTGCATTCACCGGCAACTTACAACAAGTCACCCTGGAATTGAAGTAATAGGAATTGGGAATTGGGGAAAGGGGGAAGGGTTAAAGGGTAATTTATTCCTCATCCCCC
>CAZZZY010000996.1:0-2447 GCA_964658545.1 uncultured Acetobacteraceae bacterium
TGCCCCATACCCAATGCCCCATGACTAATCCGTTACTTTTATTTGTTCAATATTCCAAAATGCACCGCCAAGGGCAGAGAATTTAATGCCTTCAAAACGATTACGCACCGCTGACATTGAATAAGCATTAACTAAGTAAATAAAAGGTAAATTCTCCTGGCTAATTCTCTGTGTTTCAGCATAAATTGCTTTAACCTTCGCTTCATCGAATTCCTGTGCCGCTTGAATGTAAAGATTCCCAATTTCCGTTTCCCAAGGAGCAACTTCCCGACCCTGAATCGGCTTTTGTCCTGCTTGTGGTTTCTGATTAAACATATGTAATCCGCCTTCAGGTGCCCAAACATTAGCGCCATCATTCGGTTCTAATCCACCAGTAAGACCCATCAAAGATGCGTCCCAATCCAATGAGTTAGAAACTTTGTCAGTAAAAGTATTCCATGCCAACGGGGTGAAATCAACTTGAATACCAATTTTGCTCAAGTCTTGTTTAATCTGCGATCCCATTGCCTCACGGATTTTATTTCCAGCATTGGTAAGCAAAGAGAAACGGACGCGATTGCCCAGAGAATCTACTAACTGATTGTTGTTGTACTTAAATCCTGCTTTTAGTAGTAAATCCTTCGCTTTTTGCTCATTGTAATCATAAACTTTTAACCCTTCTTTAGGGGAAAGATAATAGGGGCTTTGCACAGAAATCGGTGAATCTTGTGCTACACCCAAGCCGCGAAAAGTGTTATTAATCATAGTCTGGCGGTCAATTGCATAGGCTATGGCCTGCCGAAATTGCACGTTATTGAACCACTGAGACTTAACTGGATCGACCAGTGGTTTTCCATTCCTTTTACCTTTGTTGAGATTGAACAAAACAAATGATGTACTGGATGTAGGCCCACCATTATAAATGGTGAAGTTACTCTGCTTTTCTTGCACCTTTAGCAAAGAAAAGTATTCTGGCGATACTGTCTCAGTATCTAATCCACCAGAACGAAATTGCAGCAAGGAGGTATCTGTAGATTCCACAATTTCCCAAATTACTCGTTCAATATAAGGCTGGGAATTGCCTTGAGCATCCTTACGCCAGTAGTAAGGATTGCGCCGGAAGACCACACGCTGACTCGTATCGTAGTGGTCTAGTTTGTAAGGGCCGTTGACAATAATTTGGTCGGGAGGAGTATCAACGCCCCATTGTGTTAGAAAAATCGGCTTCCCATCTTGGTCTTTCGTTTTTACAAATTTTTGCAAAACATGAGCGGGCAAAATTGGAGAACCTGTACTCAGCAGGAAAGGTCTAAAGGGTTCCGGTACGCTAAACTCAATCCGGCGTTCATCCACTTTTTGGACAGTGGGTAGCTTCCGACTCTTACCAATCCTCAAGCTGTCTCTCACATCTGTAGGAATCGCTTCGTTAAGGTAGATATCGTTGTAGGTAAACACCACGTCATCTACTGTTAGCGGTTGACCGTCAGACCATTTCAATCCTTCGCGTAGGGTAAAAACAATCTTTAATTTATCATCGGAAATTTGCCAGGATTCCGCTAAGGCTGGCTCGACTTTAGCAGTTATTGGGTTTTGGTTAATTAGCCCCTCGTAAATTAGAGAAAAAACATTTGGTGACTCTTGGCTAAGAGGATAATTAAAAGTTTTGGGGTCACTGAGAATCGCGCTTACCAATTGCGGCACTTTAGCTGCCGCGCTTTTGAAGTTAGCAGGGTTGCAGGCGGTAAGTGTCAGTGCTGTTGCTGAAGTGAAAATTATTGGCAACCAAAAACGTTTAATTATCAGAAATATTTTTCTAAAAAATTTCATAATTTCAAATTTATTTCCATCCTAATTAGTCTTCAATCTCTTTATGAGAGGCTAAAATAAAAGTTACTCTGAAGCAACTAGCAAGACAACAGCATAAGCACATATACCTTCTTCGCGTCCAACGGGGCCTAATTTTTCGTTGGTGGTAGCTTTGATGCCAATTTGATTTGGTTGTAATTCTAAAACCGCCGCTAGTTTCTCGCGCATATTGTGAATATGCGGCTTTAATTTTGGACGTTCTGCTACTACCACCGAGTCAATATTTCCCACCTGCCAACCTTGATCGCGAATCAGTTGATGTACTTGAGTTAATAGTACTAAACTATCTGCTCCTGCCCACTTAGAATCGCTAGGGGGAAAATAATGACCAATATCCCCTAAAGATAATGCCCCAAGCATGGCATCCATAATGGCGTGCGTTAAGACATCAGCATCACTGTGGCCTAATAAACCCAGTTCATGGGGAATTTGAATTCCACCTAAAATCAAAGCGCGATCGCTCACCAGTTGGTGAATATCGTAGCCGTTACCAATACGAATTTTTGTCATTTGTTATTTATTATTCGTTCTTCTGTTTGTACATAAAAAAAACGAAGAAACGATGTCATGAGCAACTACTTAATAATAAAAAAATAAAAAAA
>CAZZZY010000997.1:0-2445 GCA_964658545.1 uncultured Acetobacteraceae bacterium
GAAAGAACGCTGATTTTGTAGGATGTCTAGCAATTTTAAATGGGTGGCTTATTTCTGCCGTGACGTACTAGTAGCTTTCAACATAAGCAATAAGTTGATATGTACTTGGCACTCTGCCTGGAGTTATGAGAGCCAGGAGCCAGAATATAAACAGCTTCTGACTTATAACTCCTAAATTCGATTTCAATATGCTTTTCTTTTTGCCGATTAGCTCAGTCTATTTTAATTGTGCCGATCGCGGCGTAGAAATAATATCAAAGGGAATTATCCGATGACCTCACCAATTGTCAGAAGAAGTAGTAATAAGTCTGGTCAGTCAAAAGAACCGGAAAGAGCCAATTTACTGTTGCTAGGCAGTAAGCGTTTTGCTGCTTGGGCGGCTGAAATCACACTAGTGGTTGCCAGTGGGTTGATTCCCTTCGGCATGGGTGCCTATGCCAATTCTAGAAGCGATCTGAACCGAGTACCCCTTAACCCCGTACTGGTAATCACGGAAAGAGCGATCGCTCGGCCCTTAGCTCTGCCTGTGAGCTATGGCATCCGTAACGTAGCATGGCCGACTAATATTTTGTGGACAATCGCCCTGTTAGCGCCTGTAACTCTCTCATGGTGGGAATTGTATTTACTGGCTAAGACTGGTAGCACTATTCCTAAACGTTGGTTCAAAGTGCGGGTTGTCAACGAGCAAGGAAAATCGCCCGGATTGGGGGCAGTTGTAATCAGAGAAGGAGTTGGACGTTGGACTGTACCCATTTCCATCGCCTATCTGCTGTGGCGCTACAGCTTTGCTTTTCCTAATTTAGGATTATTCACATTTTTATCTTTGTTAATGATTGTGGGTGAAGGGATAGGTTTACCGTCGCGCCGGGGTCGTCGCGCACTACACGATCAACTCGCAGGTACTTATACGATAGATGCGACTCGCCCCTTGCCATCCTCTCTCTTAGCTACTAACAGACAAGCTCAGTCTACTGGCAGTAATGATCAAGCAGAAGAATGGCAAGAGGGAAATGAAGAATTAGCAGCAGCCGAAATCAACCAGTCGCCTAATCTGTGGCGGCGAATACAGCAAAATCCCAATCTGACATTATTTGGGGTAGGGCTTACGAGTATGACTGCTGTGTTGGCAACTTTAATCGGCACTCAAGTTTATATTCAAATTCAGCAATCCCAGCGAGCAACTAAGCAGATTAATAGCCAACAATTCCTCGAACTCGTCAAACAATTGAGTCCCAACTCTGGGGCGACTAATGAGCAACGCCAAAGTGCAATTCTGGCTATGGGTGGTCTTAACGATCCACAGTCCATTAAATTTCTGGCAGATTTATTGGTTAGCGAAACCAACCCCAGCCTCCTGGATACAATTCAACAAGCTTTGACAACTGTCGGTCCCCAAGCCATTCCCGCATTAAAAAATAAGAATCAGTTTTTGGTGGGTGAACTGGAGTCTGTGGGCACCACTGCAACCCAAGAACGGGAATTACGGCAAGGAAGGCTACAAAGAAATCAGCAGACAATCAACAAAATCCTCTCTGTTTACAGTGGGAAAATGGAGGGCGTTGACCTTAGTAACACCCAATTAGGTCAAAGCGGTACTCCAGGAAGTTCCTTCTTCAACTTGGTGTTAGACAACCTTGATTTATCAGGAGTTAAGTTTAAATCTGCAAATCTTAACCAAGCCAGCTTTAAGGGTAGCCGCTTTCGGGGTGCGGGTGAAGATGGACGCTGGGATACCTACGACGACGTGATGGCTGATTTAAGCCAAGCTCAGTTGCAACAAGCCAATCTTACTGATGCTAACCTCAGTCGCGTCTTGATGAACCATACTGATTTGAGCCGCGCTATTCTCAACAGAGCCAACTTATCTAATGCGCGTCTATTTGAGGCTAAACTTAACAGCACGCAACTAGTAGGAGCCGATCTGCGAAACGCAGTGCTGGAAAAAGCCAGCTTAACTGGGGCTGATTTAGGCGATGCTAAATTGAACGAAGCTAATCTTTACGCTGCCCGTTTAGGTCGCGTCACTGCTATAGGAACGCAATTATCTTTTGCCAACTTAACTGACACTGATTGGCAAGGGGCAGATTTATCAGGAGCCTATTTAGATCGTGCTAATCTCAGCAATGCTAACCTGAGCGCCACTCGTCTAGCTGGTGCTGTTTTGCGTTCTGCCCATATGGAAAACGTTAACTTACAAAATGCCGACCTGAGCCTTGCAGATTTACGAGGGGCGAATGTCGCCGGAGCAGATTTTAAGGGGGCAATTCTTGCCCCTAGCAAACAAGATCCAGCAGATCAATTTGTCCAAACCCCAGATTTAGGCTCAGTATCTGCCGTAGTCCAAGGGGTTGATTTTTCCCAAGCCAAAAATTTAGATGCCAAGCAATTAGCGTACATTTGTACTCAAGGAGGCATTCATCCCCGTTGCCCGTAAAATGGAGAGGG
>CAZZZY010000998.1:0-2437 GCA_964658545.1 uncultured Acetobacteraceae bacterium
ATTTTCTCAAATTATTGCCACATCTCATCTTGAGCCACCTTGTCACCCTTTAAGTCCAGCGTGGCTTTCAGGCTCTATCCCTTATTCAACAAGCTGTGTAGCTATGTTGTCACCCGTTAAGGTGAGGTATTATCGCTAGCAATTAGCCCAGATGGTCAAACAATGTAATAGAGTATATAGCACACCAAAAAGATTAAATCGGAACACCGTAAACGGTGCTACCAGCTTTCATCCCCTGCCTGAAGTACGAAAAACGCAACTGCGTTGCTGTTTCTCAGGGGTTTTCAGCATTTCCCTTATAAACAGTTATTAGCAGGTATGATAACTGAAGTTCGCACACTTGTAGTCCGCGAGCGATTGGATGTTGTACCAACTCAAGTGCAAACAATTCGCGATCGCCTCGAAACCCTAGTCAAACTGCAAGCACTAGAAGATCGGTTTAATGAGCAAGCACAGAATTCCCCTACTGATTTTCCTGCGGACGAAGATGAATACGTAAGGAAAATTAAACAAGCTCGGCTACGTATTGCGGAGGGAAAAGATGCCGATGCGAAAAAAGTATTAGAGGAAATTAGTTCGGACTTAGACAAAATTGGTGCCAGAGGAGCAGGAAATTCCAGTATTGAAGCCTATAAGCGATCGGTAGAAGATATTACAGTTGCAACTGATCGCATAAACCAACCGACTAAGGAAAAGACTACACCCAGTCCATTAGGTAAACTCCAACAGCTTTTGGTTAATCTTTCTGGTGTGTCCGATCAGGTTCGTGCTGAAGCAACTTTCTGGGTGGTGCGTCCGCTACTATCTCTAATTTTGCTTGTTGGCTTATCGGCTGCGGGGATCAGCTCTCTTTATATAGAGAACGGCACGACTTTCGGTGCTAGACCTTTTGCCGATTATTTAGGACTGATTCTGTGGGGACTTAGTGCTGATGTTGCGAGTCGTAGCTTGAGTAATCTTCCAGGATCAAAGCCATAAAAGCAACAGTTATTTGATGTTGGTAAAGTAGAGAGCGATCGCTTTGATCTTGTTTTAAAGAATCCCAAAGCAACCTTCTAATTCAAATCAACCACAGTACTATGACTAACCCAACAAACGAAAACTCTGACCTCGAACGCAAGCTTATACCTGTGGTTACTGAAATTGAACCTGTTGAGCAAGGGCGATCGCTTGTTGTGGTAATTGGCATTAACGAATATGTTCACTGGCAAAAACTCAAGAATGCTGTTCAAGATGCGATCGGATTTCAACAAACCCTCATAGATAAACTTGGATTTTTTACACCGATCCCTCCTCTGCTCGATAGTGCTGCAACTAAATCTGCTATTGAATCACTGATTGAGGAGCAGTTACGTGATGTCTTAGAATTTGCCTACGAGCTAGGCTGTGTTGCTATTCAAACAGCTATACATAAGAATACAACAGGCGATCGGAAATTAATACCAGTTGATGTAGTTGGTGAAAGTCGCACCATTGAGGAACATTTGAAGCCAGTTTTAAAGAGGAAAAGACTTGACCTTTGACTACACCAGATTGAAAGACCTTTTGAAAACAGGACTTTGGAAGGAAGCCCATCAAGAAACGTTTACTATCATGCTGACGATTGCAGACTGTGAGGCTAAACAATACCTGGATGTAGAAGATATTCAAAAATTCCCGTATGAAGATTTGAAAACTATCGATAACCTGTGGAAAACCCATAGCAATAGCCGTTCTACTCAAAGTTCAACTAATCCTATCCCTTCACGGTCATAAACTTCTACCTGTACTGCATCAAAGAAGTCACTACACAAAGAATCGCCCTCACCAATCAATTCAACACCAATTGATCTATGCAACGCACGATCACCATATCCCAAGACTGGGAGTATCCCCGCTTCACCATTAGTCAGCGCCCCCCTGCCAACCGCTAGATGCGCCCGACAATGACTAAGGATGTTTAATTAGTTGTCTTCCACACTTGGTACAAAACTTGCTATCACTCGAATTATTGTGACTACAATTGTTACAAACAATCCGATTTTGAACTGGATTAGAAGGCGGAGGCGCAGTATTACTAATATTGCCAGCACTCCTTGAATTAACATTAGTGCGTGGATTAGTCTTAGCAATAGATTGAGAAATTGATTCTGGAATTACAGGAACGGGTACTCTAGATCGATCCATTTGAGCAAAATGCTCCAAAAGCATCCGGTGGAAAAAGACATAGCCACCCCCAATTTTTTTCATTAGGAGACGGTCTGAAGCGAAGTCAAGGAATTTTGCATAGTTCCAGGGAATGCGACCTTTCTTATGAAGCACCTGGCGCAGAGTGAAGTGTTGAATACAAGCTGCTCCACCGTATCTCAGCCCAAAAATCAGCCCCAAAACCGACCCATCAATCAGCCTACATATATCAGGCTGATTAATAATCGAACTAATCAGCCCAAAAATCAAC
>CAZZZY010000999.1:0-2425 GCA_964658545.1 uncultured Acetobacteraceae bacterium
GGCTAAAGCCGTAACACACCCTACTTTTTGATTTACTTTATAAATGGTCTCTAAGTGCAAACAGAACTAGTTATTTTTGACTGTGATGGAGTGTTAGTAGACAGTGAGGGATTAGGTAATCGCGTTCTTGTGGAATTTGTCGCTGAGTTTGGACTTGCAATGAAACTTGAAGAAGCCATTTTATTATTTAAGGGTTGCAAAATGGCTGATTGTGTTGCTGTCATTGAACAAAGACTTGGGAAAAAAATGCCCCCAGATTTTGTAACTCAGCTTCGTGCCCGCACTGCTGAAGCATTCGAGCGTGAACTACGTCCTGTAGAAGGAATAGAAGCAGCTTTAGACAAGATTAATCTACCTATTTGCGTTGCTTCCAGTGGCCCACCGGAAAAAATTAAGTTAGCTTTGCGTGTAACTAACCTACTGCCTCGATTTGAAGGACGTATTTTTAGCTCATATCAAATTGGAAGTTGGAAGCCAGCACCTGACTTATTCTTATATGCGGCTAAAAATATGGGAATTCAAGCTGCATCCTGTACGGTTATAGAAGATAGTATTTTGGGTGTACGTGCAGGTGTTGCTGCTGGTATGAGAGTTTTAGGTTGCACCGAGCAAAGTGAGGCTACTCTACTTGAGGCGTCTGGGGCGCGTGTCTTTTACTCCATGCACCAACTACCTTCTTTGTTGTCGCACCATTAGACTTAATAATTATGAGTCTAATGTAAAAATTAAGACTCTGAGTGATATTAAAGTATTTCTTTCAATTAAACCTACTGGTCTGTCAAATTCATTTTGAGAGTTAGAGAGACGCGATAAATCGCCGTCTCTACAGGGAATTTATCCGTCAATTAGTTCTTGACAGACTACTACTATTACTGTTGAATATTTTGACGAAACTCTCTAATCGCTTCCAAGGGAGACGATAACAAAACACAACGATTGAGCAGGGATAAATCTAATTCTGCTAATAGCTCACTTTTAACAACTTTCTCATATTCTTGTTCTCGTAAGCAGTAAACTTCAATTGTTCCATCTTCCCAAAACCAAACTTCTGGGACTCCCATTAATTTGTACTTCTGTAATTTTATAGGACTACCGCTAGTAATGACTACTTCAATACAGAGGTCTGGTATAGGTTTGTCGGTTCCAAAGCAATAAGATAAGTCAGCTTGATATTCTACTATCTTGGGAACAATCTGGCTAAAACTCCCACTGGGGAAAAATTCAATACCCTTGACTTCAAAATAAGTAATCAGAAGTGCAGCAATTAAACACTTAATCGCCTCATGAGGCTTGCCAATAGTCACTATTTCTAATACTCCATCACAATAGAACAGACGCACCCCTGGTACATTTTCAAAACTGGCTTGAATCGTTTTGAACTGCTCCCAAGTTAATCCATGCCGGAAAAAGCGTTGTTCTTCTGGTAAGTTAATAGCATTTTCTAACGTTTGAGTCATAATATTTTTTACTCTCCCGGTTAGTAGTCACGAAATTTATCTTATTTACATCTTAAGTCAAAACTAAATTATCTCGGTGAATTACTGTTTCCACACCGGCATAACCTAAAATTGTGGGAATTTCTCGTGAATGACAACCGCGAATCTTTTGCAGATCGTTGCTGTTGTAATTCACAAGTCCTCTAGCAATTTCGTTACCGTTGCTGTCACACAATTGCACCGCATCCTGTGTGTCAAACTCTCCTTCTACTGCCTTAATTCCAGCAGCTAATAACGATTTTCCCCCTAGAGAAATTGCCGCGATCGCACCTTCATCTAAATACAATTTACCCGCAGGCAAAAGTCCGTAAGCTATCCAACGTTTACGCGCCGAAGTTGGTTCAGGTTGCGGTTCAAAATGCGTCCCAATCAGTTCACCTTGAATAATTTTTTCGATATTCCGGGGAAATCGCCCTTGGGTAATTACAGTCCGCACTCCCGCAGCGATCGCAATTCTCGCAGCCGAAATTTTTGTCAGCATACCACCAGTCCCCCACTGAGAACCTTGGGAACCTGTTTGTATTTGTAATTCGGCTAATTCTTTAATGCTACTAACTAAAGCGATCGGTCGAGCATCTGGTACTGAACGCGGATCGGCTGAGTACAGGCGATCGACATCGGTAAGTAAAAATAGCCAATCTGCTTCTACTAAGCTGGCAACTAATGCCGAAAGAGTATCATTATCACCAAATTTTAGTTCGTCTATTGCTACAGTATCATTTTCATTGACTATGGGGATCACTCCCAGCCCTAGTAATTCCTGAAAGGTATTGTATGCATTGAGATAGCGGCTGCGCTGTACCAAGTCACTCCGAGTCAATAATACTTGAGCGATCGCTTGTTGTAGGGTAGTAAATAAATCATCATATATACGGATTAACCTACCTTGTCCAACTGCTGCTACAGCCTGTTTAAGTGCGATCGCTTTC
>CAZZZY010001000.1:0-2422 GCA_964658545.1 uncultured Acetobacteraceae bacterium
TTGTGCTAATTAATGCCAGTGCCGATCTGACCTTAGCCAATGACCCGTATATCATGCGTCAGCAACCCAAGAGTATCTTGTGTAGCCCAATTTTACATCAAGGGAAGTTGCTGGGTATTTTATATCTAGAAAATAATTTAGTAACAGGGGCGTTCACGAGCGATCGCGTCGAACTACTGAATTTACTCTGCGCTCAAGCCGCAATTTCTTTGGAAAATGCCCAACTTTACGAGCGATCGCAGCAATATGCCCAACAGCTAGAGCAGTCCTTCGCCGAATTGAGTGCGAGTAACTCTCGCTTTGAGAAACTTGTCGATAATGTTCCTGGCGTTGTTTATCAATACTGCATATCTGCTGATGGTGCAATTTCCCTAGCGTACATCAGTGCAGAATGTTACGACCTATATGAAATTACGCCAGACCAAGCCATGTCCAATTGGCAATTGCTGATAGAAGCCATACATCCAGATGATACTGCAAGTTACCAGCAGTCTGTTACCGACTCGATGCAAACCTTAACTCCTTTTGAGTGGTCAGGGCGAATTATTACACCATCGGGAATTGTCAAGTGGATTCACGGCGAAGCTCGAATCGAACAACTTGCTGATGGATCTCTAGTTTGGGATGGATTAATATTAGATATTAGCGAACAGCAAGCTGCGCTACGCGAACGCAAAAAAGCAGAGCAAGAACTGCAAAAGCTGGCTGCTGTGGTGGAAAATAGTACAGACTTTATCGGCATCACCACAATTGATGGACAAGCTCTATACTTAAACCCATTTGGACGGCGATTAGTGGGACTTGACAGCACAGCAGATATTTTGAGCCTGCACATGGGGGACTTCCATAGCTTGGAAGATATGGCTCAGATTCAACAAACAATATTGCCACAGGTAATTCAACAGGGTTTTGGTCAAACCGAACTGTATTTTCAGCACTTGATCACCAAAGAGCAGATCCCAGTTGATTACAGCATTTTTGTCATCAATGATACCCAAACAGGTCAACCCTTGTACATGACTGTAATCTGTCGTGATATCCGCGATCGTAAAAAAGCTGAACTTGTCTTGCAGCAAAAATCACTCTTACTACAACAAGCGTTAACTGATTTGCAAAACGCTCAATTACAAATAGTGCAAAGTGAAAAAATGTCTGCACTAGGTAATTTAGTCGCAGGTGTCGCTCACGAAATGAATAATCCCCTCGGTTTTATTGCTGCCAGTCTCAAACTTGCTAAACCCACCCTAGCTGATCTTGTTGAACACTTGAAACTCTATCAAGAAAATCTACCAAATCCAGCCGATGAAATTACAGACCATGCTGAATCAATCGACTTGGATTATAGCTTATCAGACTTGCCCAAGATGATTGATTCCATGTCTATGGCGTGCGACAGGTTGAAAAACATCAGCACCAGTTTACGTACTTTCTCTCGTGCCGATCAAGATTACAAAGTGCCATTTAATATTCACGAAGGGATTAATAGCACAATTTTAATTTTGAAACATCGGATCAAGGGCAATGACCTACGTCCCGCCATTGAGGTTGTCACTAACTATGGGAATTTACCTCAAATTGAATGCTTCCCCGGTCAATTAAATCAGGTATTCATGAATATTCTGGCAAATGCTATTGATGCCTTAGAGGAGTCAAATCAGGGACGCAGCTTTGAAGAAATTAAAGCCAATCCCAATCTAATTACAATTACAACCTCAATTGAAACCAATCTAGTTAAAATTGCCATTGCTGATAATGGTAAGGGGATGAACGAACAAGTTCAATCCAAAATATTTGACCATTTATTTACTACGAAAGCTGTTGGTAAAGGGACAGGTTTGGGATTAGCGATCGCTCGTCAAATAGTCGAAGAAACTCATGGCGGCAAATTGAGTTTTAACTCTGTTCTGGGTGAAGGTACAGAATTTATCATTGAAATTCCGGTATAATTTTGCGCTATTTTGTTAAACGGCTTCAGATATCTGGGAATACTAAATCTGAAAGTCTTCAGAATTTAGTAGTATGGTAAGCAATCTAGCCAGTATTCCCGGATATCGCATCTATGATTTACTCTATAATGGTTCTAGAACCCTAGTTTATCAAGGGTATCGAGAGACTGACTCATTACCTGTAGTCATTAAACTGTTGAAGAATCCATGTCCGGGTTTTAGCGAATTGGTGCAGTTTCGCAATCAGTATACCATTGCCAAAAATCTTAACTCAGCCCTAATCATCGCCACCTACAGCTTAGAACCCTATCAAAATGGTTATGCGCTGATAATGGAAGACTTTGGGGGGATATCTTTAAAAGATTATTTCACCCGTGTAGAGACGTTGTATGCAACGCCTCTACAGGAGTTTTTAGAAATAGCGATCGCCCTCTGCAATGCCTTAGATATTCTCTATCGTCAGCGAATTATTCATA
>CAZZZY010001001.1:0-2413 GCA_964658545.1 uncultured Acetobacteraceae bacterium
ATTAAGACTGTGAAGTCTTAAGAATCTCCTCGCCTTTAGGCAGGAGAGTGTCAACCATCCGTTGATTTTGCGCCAGTCCAGCCAAACCTTCCTGTTCCCATTTATCTACCAGCCGTCGCACTGTACGTACTGATTTACCAAGCTTTTCTGCCGCTTCCTTGAGCTTTTGAGTATATGTAGTGCGATCGCTATTTTTTAAAAGACTTTGAATCACCTCCATTTTCACCAAAGCTTCATCTGAAAGTTTAGAAACAATAACGTTTGCTTTAGCAAGATCGTTATTAACATCTGTGGAGCTTGCCCCTGTAGTAGAAGTTGTAGAATATTCTGCATTTTGCATACAGTGTTTGATTAAAACATAGTTGTATTATACTACTAAACTGACAAATAATTTGTTAATTTATGAAAACTCATGATTTTTCCAGGTTTCTGGAAATTGACAATTAAATTGTGAAATATCTGGTATTTGACATCTAATTAGTGAATATTGGCTTGGATGGGTATAACTGTCTTAAATAGGAAAAACCCTGACATAATCCTTACTATGTCAGGGTTTTAGGTATTTAGAATATTGTGACAATATTTTGTTAAATTGACAAATAATTAGTTAATGTACATTATGTGTACATTAAGTAAGTCACTAACCTTGCATCTATTTTTAAACAAATAGTTGATGGCACAACGAGTCAGGTTATCTTCTGTGTCGCTATAAGCAACAAAATAGTCTCTTAGAGGTTGTTTGAAAAGTATTATCGCTAACATTAAAACCTTAGAAACCTAACCCCCCTAGCCCCCTTCCCTACTAGTGTTGGAGGGTTTCAAAGTCAGCTTGCCTAACGACAGGCTGACACCAACGGGGATTGGTATACTTTACGACTTTTCAAACATCCTCTTAGAGACAGTGCGATCGCTATCTGGGTTTTTTGACGTTTCTTTCCTTTGGCTGGTGTGCTGCAATATATTGACTTCAACCGTCAAGTTGGTAGAAGTCAAATTTCTGATGTCAAGTTGCGTGAACTGATTAAACACTTCAATAAATATCGCTTGCGAAATATTTATTCCGCTAATTTTAGGGCTAGGGCAGCGAAACCAAGTTTTAGGTAGCATTTCAAGACTTGTGCGTACACCGTAGCCTACAATGAGAGAGGTTTGGAGAGAGGTCAATATTTAATTTTGATGGTGTTTAATTATGACTGCTTTAACCTTACAATTACCTCCTAATCTGCAATTTACTGACGAGGAATTTGCACAGATTGTTGCTGTGAATAAAGAATTAAGGTTGGAATTGACTGCTGAAGGGGAATTAATTATCATGGCACCTACTGGGGGAGAAACGGGAAACCGGAATTTTGATTTATTAGGTCAAATATGGTTTTGGAGCAATCAAAATAATTTGGGAAAAGCTTTTAATTCTTCCACTGGGTTTAAACTACCAAATGGTGCAACTCGCTCTCCTGATGCTTCTTGGGTAAGAATAGAAAGATGGGATGCTCTCACCCCGGAACAAAGAAAGAAAATTCTCCCTTTGTGTCCTGATTTTGCAGTGGAATTAGTTTCTGAAACTGATGATGTGGAAGATACTAAAGCCAAGATGCAGGAATATTTAGCAAATGGCTTACAACTTGGTTGGTTAATTAATCCTAAAGATAAACAAGTAATAATTTATCGCCCCAATCAAGCACCAGAAGTTTTACAAGCTCCTACAAACTTATCTGGTGAAGATGTTCTCCCTGGTTTTGTTTTAAATTTACAGCAGATTTTTGCATAGATGATGATGAGAAGAAAAAGGTTCTGAAGGATTGGATATACGTACCATAGAGAATAAACTTCAACAAATTATTGATTACCGAGGTAAAACTCCAGAGAAAACTTGCTATGTAAGTTCAAAGGGCAGTAGGTAAATATGGTTTTTCGGTACACTAATGCACTTGTCACCATTGCATCGATTAATTGCGATAATTTAGTGAATTTCTATACTAAATTCCTGGAGCAAAATCCAGTTATTTTGATTCCGAATGTCTATATTGAGTTTAATTTGCTGGGTATGCGATTAGGTATTTTTAAACCCAAGAACATAAACGAATCGGAATTTGAAGCTGTCGCTAAAAGCAAGATAAGTTTGTGTTTAGAAGTGAGTAACTTAGAAGATGCGATCGCTCACCTAACTACTTTAGGCTATCCCCCACCAGGACAGGTTTCCATCGCTTCCCACGGCAGAGAAATTTATGCCTATGACCCTGATGGCAATCGTCTGATTTTACATCAAGCCAAAGAGGAGTGCTGAGTTTGGAGTTTGGAGCTATTATTCTCCCCCAGTCCCTTTTATCAAAAAAGTAAAGGTTTAAAACCTCGCCCCTTGTGGCGCGAAACAGTCCTTGTATCCCAAGGCAGGTAGAAACCCCACCCCTTGTGG
>CAZZZY010001002.1:0-2411 GCA_964658545.1 uncultured Acetobacteraceae bacterium
CCTTTAACCTTTACCCTTTACCCTTTAACCTTTTCCCTAAACCCAATTCCGAGTTAAAAATCCTTAACCGAGCAGTATTGTATTCCCTCCCATCTGCTCTGTCATGGGTTGGTTGTAAAAAAGGTGACAGTTCTTTATTTAACTTACCTGCGCGGACAAACTCAGCATAGGTATCAGCTTCAATTGCCAGCAATTCCCCTCGCAGTTCTTCGGTTGAAAATTCTTGCAAATTTGGGTATTCATCAAGTAACTTGTCAATTTCTTCTTGCAAAAAGGTAATTTCTCCTGAAAGTAGCGTCTTCTGGTAGTCATAAAACTCTGGCTGAATGCCGGGACGCTTTTGCGCTGTTTCTAAATATTCCAGCACCCTTTGGAGAGCAACTTGACGGGCAATTGCTTCGGTGTATTTTTGACGTAGCGGTTGCGAACCTAAAAGTTGGAGTTTCTCTAACAATGGTTGGATGGTTAAGCCTTGTACTAAAAGTGTAAATAAAACTACTCCAAATACTGTGGCAATAATTTCTTCCCTTTGGCGGAGTATGGCTGGTACACTCAAGGCCAGGGCGATGGAGACAGAGCCGCGTAGCCCACCCCACGTCAATACAGTTTGTTCAGATAAAGGAATTTGGGATTTAGCTAACCAGTTGCTGAGACTACTTAAAGCATAAATAGATACTGCCCGTCCCACAATCATAGCTGCGATCGTCACTGCAATAGTTTTTAGGTTATCTCCTAAGACAGCAAAGCGAATTTGATCGCCAATTAAGAGAAAAACAATCGAATTTACAAAAAAAGCTAGAAATTCCCAAAATTCAGTAACAATAATCCGTGTGCGCGGATTCATGCCGATGCGCGAGCCAAAGTTGCCTAAAATTAAAGCTGTGGTGACAACTCCAATCACTCCAGAACCACCCAAATATTCTGTAATTAGGTAAGTGCTGTAGGCAGAAACTAGGGTAAGAGATTGTTCTACTAATGGTAAGTCGAAACGTTGTGTTAGATAGGAAATACCAAACCCAATTAATCCGCCAACGCTGATACCAATGCCTACTACTTGAAAAAATTCTAATAAAGCAGACTGTAAATCAAGTTTGGCATTACCTAATGGCAGAGCAACTAATAAGCCAAAAGCCACAACCGCCATACCATCATTAAATAAACTTTCTCCTTCCATCAGCGTTCTTAGACGTTTGCTTGCTCCTAGTTCCCGAAATAGAGCCGTTACCGAAACCGGATCGGTTGCTGATAGACTAGCTCCAACTAATAGAGCAATGCTAAGTTCAAGTCCAGCGAATTGATGAAGACCAATTGCTACTCCAGCAATAGAAATTATTACCCCTACTATTGCATACAGACAAATAGGGAACAAATCCCGCTTTAAGTCAGACCATTTCAAATTCCAAGCAGCTTCAAACAGCAGTGGCGGTAAGAAAATCATCAGAATCAATTGAGGAGAGAGATTAATCAATCGCACATTAACGAATGCTAATCCTAATCCCACTATGACGAGTAAGAGTGTATAAGGAATGCGGCGCAACCAACTAAAAATTTGTGGTAGTGTTGCTACACCCAATGAGACAGATAGTACTAGTAGAAATTGCTTGAGTTGTTCTGCAATTACGACTTCACCCGTGGTAGAATCTAAGACCATTAGGGGTTTCCAGTTAAATAGAATATTTAGCATCAAGTAAAATAGAGAGCAACGCTAATCATTGAACCTGCAACCGATCCCAGAAGCGATGTCTGACGACAAGCCGCTTTGCGTCTACGCGCTCCATCTGCTCCACCAGTGTACATCCACCAATAATCAATCCCCACCTTGCCTGTGCGGTCAAGAGTAAGCATTGTGAAAGCTAAAGCAGTAGCTACAACTGCCATCACTGCTGGGATGAACCAGTAGCTTGAGTGCAACTGATCCCAAAGTTTGCTTAATTTAACGTTTCTCATTGTTCGTTGATTTGAGCATCTACCTTACCGTTGTCATCTCGTGAGGAGCGCTCTTGAGCAAGTAAAAGAAGTGAATCACCAATGTTGCGGGGTTTTGGTACTTCACCTTTACCAGATGGCCAACCTTCACGCTGATGCGAGCGTAGACGCGGAGCGGCTTGTCGCCAGACATCGCCATCTATCTCTTCTGTCTGGTTATGGAATAAAATTTGCTGTGTGGGAAAGGGTAAATCGATGCCGTTTTCAACTAAGGTTTTCTTAATTGTAGAAAGCACCTTGTCCCTTGAGGCGAGATCGTCTGCACGTCGTGGCGGGTTGATCCACCAACGAATGCGGATATTAACGGTACTTTCAGCAAGTTCCATGAGCAGCACATCAGGAGCAGGATCTTTCAGTATTTCCGGCACACTATGCAATGCTTCAAGCATTAACTCCTTAACTCCGTCTATATCATCGCCGTAACC
>CAZZZY010001003.1:0-2410 GCA_964658545.1 uncultured Acetobacteraceae bacterium
CGCAATTCGCAATTCCCAATGCCCAATTCCCCATGCCAATTACCACTGAGCGATCGCATCTTGAATTGCTGCCCGTGCTTCTGATAGAGATTGGGTACGGGCATCACCCTCATTCAGGCTGTTAGCGTTAATAAATTGAATATCTGTAAGTCCAATAAAGCCGAAAATCGTCCGCAGGTATGGTTCTTGGAAGTCGTAGGCAGCAGCAGGGGAGGTCGCACGAAAGTCACCGCCACGGGCTGTAATGATAACTGCCTTTTTACCCTCGACTAACCCTTTAAAACCTTGAGCTTCTACTGCAACAGTCCGGTTAATGCGAACAATTTGGTCGATGTAAGCCTTAAAAGTGGAAGGTATATTGAAGTTGTACATTGGCACTCCAAAGACGTAGCGATCGGCTGCCAAAAACTCATCAACTAGTTCGTCAGAAATCCTGATTGCCTCAGCTAACTCTGGGGTATGGGTTTCTGGTGGTGAAAATGCTGCCGCAATCCAAGCCTCATTAACGTGAGGAACTGGGTGATGCCCTAAATCTCGATAGGCGATCGCATCTTCAGGATGCGCTGCTTTCCAACCACTGACAAATTCCTTAGATAGTTCTCTTGAGTGCGATCGTTCACCACGGGGGCTAGAATCAATATGTAGAATGCTTACCACAAAATATCTCCTGATTAGCTAGGATTTACTGCTTTGACTTTTTTTAAGTCTAAATTTCCAGGCATAACATTCAGATACTAAAAGTAACTAGTTACTACCATAAAGTAACTGTTGTTAAAGAAACTAATCAATGTGTAGTATTCCTCTTGACAAGAGTAACTCTCGTGTTGTTATTATCGGTGCCGGAATAGGTGGACTAACTGCTGGGGCATTATTAGCTCATAAAGGTTACAGCGTCTTAATTTTGGATCAGGCCCTCGTAGCGGGAGGTTGTGCTTCGACGTTTAAACGGCAGGGATTTACCTTTGATGTGGGAGCAACTCAGGTGGCGGGGTTGGAAACAGGGGGAATTCACCATCGCATTTTCTCAGAATTGAAAATAGATTTACCGCAAGCAACGCCTTGCGATCCTGCTTGTGCGGTGTATTTACCTGGGGAAAGCACACCGATTAACGTCTGGCGCGACCAAGAGAAATGGCAAGAGGAACGACAAAAACAGTTTCCTGGTAGCGAACCCTTCTGGCAATTGATGGCAACTTTATTTAAGGCCAGTTGGGAATTTCAAGGACGCGATCCGGTGCTACCACCACGTAATTTATGGGATTTGTGGCAGCTAACGCAAGCAGTGCGTCCCAGTACATTAATTACTGTACCCTTCACCTTGTTTACGGTAGGAGACGCTTTACGCTTATGTGGACTGAGAAATGACCAGCGATTGAGAACTTTTTTAGATTTGCAATTGAAGCTATACTCCCAGGTGGATGCAGAGAATACAGCGTTACTTTATGCCGCCACAGCGTTGAGTGTATCCCAACTGCCCCAAGGATTGTTTCACCTCCAGGGAAGTATGCAAGTATTAAGCGATCGCTTGGTACAATCCTTAGAAAGAGATGGCGGCAAATTATTGATGCGCCACACTGTAGAACAAATTCAAGTAGAAGACGGTAAAGCTATTGCTGTAGTTATTAGAAATCAGAAAACTGGCGAAGTCTGGACACAAGCAGCTGACCACATAGTTACTAACGTCACCGTGCAAAACTTGGTACAGTTATTGGGAGAACAAGCACCATCTGGATATAAAAACCGGGTGGAAAAACTACCTCAAGCATCAAGCGCGTTTGTGGTGTATTTGGGTGTAGATGCCAGTGCGATTCCAACTGAGTGTCCTCCCCACCTCCAATTTCTGTATGATGCTGATGGCCCCATTGGTGAGAATAATTCCCTATTTGTTTCCGTCAGTCATCCTGGAGATGGTCGCGCACCGGAGGGGAAAGCGACGATTATTGCTTCTTCATTTGTCGATCCTGCACAGTGGTGGCAGACTGAAGATTATGAAGGACTAAAAGAAAAGTTTACCCAAGAAGCGATCGCTCGTCTTGCCCAATACTTCTATCTCAAACCAGAAACGATTATTCATCAAGAAGCCGCAACACCCCGCACCTTTGCCCATTTCACAGCCCGCGATCGCGGTATAGTTGGCGGTATTGGTCAAAGGATTCCCACCTTTGGCCCCTTTGGGTTTGCCAATCGTACACCAATCAAGCATCTGTGGTTAGTTGGTGACTCCACCCATCCCGGTGAAGGTACTGCTGGGGTGAGTTATTCGGCGCTGACAGTAGTTAGGCAAATTGAGGCGCAATATAGCACTTTGCGAAGTTAGTTTTGAGAGCTTATAGTAAGCAATTAAGTGCTTACTACAAACTTAGTACAGCTTTGCGTAAAATCGTGGCGAATTGAGGCTGGAAATTTAAAC
>CAZZZY010001004.1:0-2410 GCA_964658545.1 uncultured Acetobacteraceae bacterium
TTCCCAATGCCCAATTCCCAATTTCCGATACCTGAAAAATCGTACACTATAATGTCATACGCTGGGGGTCGGGGCTGAAGTTTTGCCCTTTATTGACGATAATTAGAATCTAAACCAAGCTAGAAAAGGTATTGCACTAGGAAATGAGGTGAATTAATTTATGTTTTAAAACTTTGATTTCAATATAGGGAAAACTGTGAGTAGAAAGAGTTAAGTAATGTATATATCAGGTAGTCATGTTACTGCTACAAGTCTAACGTTCAAATCTTGGCTACCGATTTTAAATTTGTTTTACCTAGTCTGTTGGAACCGCACAAGGTATTTTATAGAATGAATGTCTCAGCAAGTTTAACGCCGTTCAACAGTCCAACTCAAGATTCACTGCCGATGATTCTAGACACTTTGCCAGATCCTGCGATCGCCTCCAAGACTTGTCCTCGGAGAACGCGGTTGCAGATTGACCTGATTTTATTGGCAATTGAAGCTTTAGAGCTTGGTGGTTCGGAAGCAATCTTGACTTTTGCTCAAGAGTTGGATCTCAAAGGAATTGTTAAAGACAGAGTGAACTTATGGCGGATGCGTAGCTCTAACCCACTACGAAGGGCGCATATGCGCCGTCCCTTAACTATCATGGAAGCAAAAGCTCTAGTGGTCATTGCTTGCTACATGGCGCGGCGTTTAACTGTTGTCATCCGTCAGTTACTAATGATATGTCAACAAATGGAAGAAAAGCAGATTCCATTAGAACAGAATTTGCGTCTATCCAATTACCTAGAGCGGTTTAGAGCGCATTTTAAAAGCCGGATGAATACTCGACGTTCTCGTATCCTGGCGTTAAGTTCTGATGAAAAATTAGATGAGCTAGCTATAAATTTGTTAGGACAATTACTATTTTGTACCGGTACAGCTGGAATGCAGCGGTTCTGGATCAGTCTTTTTGACGGTGAAGTGGAATGAATATTCAACGTAAGTACAGTCTACCTAATTGTACACTGCTTTTAGAAGGGTTAAGTGATGTCACCAGGGCTGCACACTTCCAGGAAATGCGTCCAGAATTATCAATATTGGTAAATGCAGAATGCTATTTATCTGGTTATAATCAGCCCCTAACGGGAGGACGGGAATTTTTTGAAAGTTTGGTAAGGGCTGTTAGTGGCTATGCCCAAGAATTTTTAAGTAGTGTACCCAATCCCCAAGCACACAACCAGGAATCGGAGCTACTAGTAGAGTTTCGGAAAGTTGACAGCAACCGACACAGATTAATTATCCATTCCGAAGGCGCTCCAGAGGGGTTCGAGTCTCACTCTAACAATTCCAAACGTCCACCTATTGAAATAGATTTGAATACAGTACAGTTGTTTGATTTAGTGGAAGCAGTGGATCAGTTTTTTGCTGATACCCAAACTTTACCTGAACTTTCCCTAGAACTACAACCAGTTACCAGACGCTATGGCGGTGCTAGTCAAGCTTTGCTCAGACAGGCTGTACCTGCTGCTGTGGGTGTATCAAGTTTAGCAGTAGCAGCGATCGCCTTTAACTTGATTCCACCTCCCCAAATGCGTCCACCGCAACCTCAACCAGAAAAGCAAACTAGCTCTCCAACAAAAAGTATCACTCCTCCAGCACCAGTGACTGCAACGCCCATCGCGGCTACAACACCCACACCAACACCCACAGCTAATACAAAGCCACCAGTTAAAGATTTAGAAGCACTGTTAAACACAGTTCCAGAAATTACTGACCCATCCCAACTGCGAGCATTAAATCGTCAAGTGTACAACCAAATTCATCCAGCTTGGACTAATCGCTCAGGATTGAAGGAGGAATTAATTTATCGTTTGGGTGTAGCTGCGGATGGTGCGATCGTTGGTTATAAAGCGGTGAATAAAGAGGCGAATCTGGGAGTGGGTCAAACTCCTCTGCCTAACGTACTTTATAATCCAGCTACCCGCCCTCCCATTTCCAACGAACCGATTGCTCAATTCCGAGTAGTATTTACTACAAAAGGTGTGCTAGAAGTTAGTCCTTGGCGGGGATATGCTAAAACGCCAGAGGTAGTGGGTGCAAAAATTACTGACTCTAATATAGTCAAAAGTTTAAACAAAAAGCTTTATAGCACAGTTCGGCAAACTTGGAGTGGCACTCCCACCTTTACGCGAGATTTGAAATATCGGGTGGCGGTCAATAAAGATGGTGTAATTGCTGACTATGAACCACTCAATCAAGTAGCTTTTGACTATTTCCGGGAAACACCCCTTCCGAAGATGTTTAATGCTGTCTACGGTTCCAACGTGGCTGCTCCCAACAATAAAGAACCTCTCGCCCACTTCCAAGTAGTATTTAAGCCTAACGGCACGCTGGAAGTTACCCCTTGGCAGGGATATCAGTAATTGGGAATGGGGAATGGGGA
>CAZZZY010001005.1:0-2385 GCA_964658545.1 uncultured Acetobacteraceae bacterium
AGCGATTTTAAATGGGTGGCTTATTTCCGCCGTGTACTAGGGACTTGAACCGCTATATACAACAAAATTAACCTAAAACATAGATGAAGATATTACAAGTTATACCCTCAATCAGCCCGACTATGGGGGGTCCTACAGAAGTTGCTCTAAACTTGGTCAAAGCCCTACGCCAGAATGGTTCAGATGTTGAAATTGTCACCACCAACGATGATGGAAATATTTTGTTGGATGTCCCTCTTCGTCAGCGTGTTGAGTATAAAGAAGTGCCAGTCTGGTTTTTTCCTCGTGTTCCCAGCAGAATGAAAGAATATATCTTCTCTCCTGAGTTAGCACCTTGGCTTTGGAAAAATATAAGGGATTATAATTTAGTGCAAACTCACTATCTTTTTTCCTACGCTCCAACTTGTGCTGCTGCGATCGCTCGTTGTCAACGAATCCCCTATCTAGTTCGCACAATGGGTCAATTGTCACCTTGGGCACTAGCTCAAAGCCGCCTAAAAAAACAGGTTTATAGTTGGCTAATTGAGCATCATAACCTGAATCGTGCGAATCTTATTCATTCTACATCTGCTGGTGAAACAGAAGATGTGCGTAACTTCGGTGTTAAGACACCCGTCCTCACTTTACCTCTTGGGGTGAATATACCTCACTATTTACCTGATGCCAAACAAAAGCTACGGCATACCTACAGCATTGCTACAGAAACACCTATATTGTTGTTTCTTTCTCGTCTTCACTACAAAAAACGCCCAGATTTACTACTACAGGCACTTGGCCGTCTTGTACAACAAAACTGTGATTTTCACCTAATCGTAGCGGGTTCAGGAGAACCAGAATATGAAACTCAGCTAAAAAACTTGGCAATATCCCTTGGCATCTCACATCAAATTTCCTTTGTTGGTTTTGTGATGGGACAAGAGAAAGACTTGCTGCTACAAGGGTCAGATATGTTTGTTTTACCATCTTTTTCCGAGAATTTCGGTATCGCCGTCGCAGAGGCGATGGCCGCTGGATTGGCTGTGATTATAACTCCCGGAATTCAAATTTCTCCAGAGGTTGCGGCTGCCCAAGCTGGGTTGGTTGTTGAGGGTACACTTGAAACATTAGCAGAAGCGATCGCCTTGTTACTGAAATCTCCCAACCTCAGACAACAGCAAGGCGACAATGGCAAACAGCTTGTCAAACAGCAATATTCCTGGGAAGCGATCGCTCAAAATCTTACCTCTGTTTATCATACGATTATCGAAAGAAAAGTTTTGCCAGAATATCTTTTGGACTCACGTGCAAAAATCTAGATTTACGAAATTATCAGAATTTGCTAGTTTTATCAGCAATCAGTATTTTTTAGCAAACAAGGCAAAAGTTAAAAGTTCAGGAGTGTTGAGTAACCTAAGTACAGATCGGCTGGTTGGTACTAAGCTTTTCAGCGTGTTCTGGCTGAAATTTTACCGAAGAAGAATTCAGGAGTCAGGAGCCAGCCTTTAACCTAATCTTGTTTAACCACCCCATGCGTCTAGATCAATATACTGTTGGTAACTATACTCCAGGCGCACCATACTGGAAGCAACTTCTTTGGTATTTCATTGGTTCGCCCTTAGTTGAAAGTTATTGCCTACCATTTTCAGCTTTTAAGCTTTGGGTACTCCGCAGTTTTGGGGCTAAAATCGGACAAGGTGTCCGCATTAAACCTGGAGTACGGGTAAAGTTTCCCTGGCGATTAAACATTGGTGATTTTGTTTGGCTTGGAGAAGATGTGTGGATAGATAACCTCGCTCTTGTCACCATCGAAAGCCATGTTTGCTTGTCTCAAGGAGTCTATCTCTGCACTGGAAATCATGATTGGAATCATCCCAATTTTAAATTGATTCATGCCCCAATCCATATTCAAGAGAGTAGTTGGATTGCTGCCAAGTCGATAATTGGTCCAGGAGTCACCGTTGGTCGGGGAGCAGTACTAACATTAGGTGGCGTAACTGGCAACTCACTAGAGCCGATGACTATTTATGCAGGTAATCCAGCTAAACCCATCAAGCACCGAAAAATCTGATATCCAATTCAGTAGACCGAAGACTTTTGCGATCGCTCTTGTCGATTCCCATCCATGATACACTCATCATCTGACCCAACAGCGATCGCAATTGACAGAATGCTGTGGGAAACTGAAAATAGGGTGTCTGATGCTAAAGAAAAAATTTACTCCAACCCTATAGCCGCAAACTATATCTGGAAAACCTCTCTCTAAATCTCTCTCCTAGAAGGCTACGGTGTACACACAAGTCGAAAAACCTCTCTTGTTCATTTTTGTCAGAGTTATACTGTCACGCAGACAGGCAATCCCGCCCAGAACTGAAGTTCAGGGCTGATAGCGAAAGTCCACTTAAGTGG
>CAZZZY010001006.1:0-2381 GCA_964658545.1 uncultured Acetobacteraceae bacterium
TTGGCAATACCTTATCAGCAATGCGTGAATCTTTAGAACAAATGGCTCAGAGTAATCAAACTTTGTTGTCAATGGTCGATACCTTGTTAGAAGTTTACCAGTATGAAGCTGGAGGCAAAACTTTGGATTTCTTTGTAGTTGACCTGTGGGAATTATGTCAGCAGGTAGTGCAAGAACTAATGCCTTTGGCTGATGTTAAACATTTAACTCTCAAAGCTGTCTTGACAGATGGTACTGAAGCTTCTTTAGTTAGTGTTAGAGGCGATCGCCTGGAACTACGCCGACTGCTGACTAACTTAGTTGGTAACGCCATTCGCTTCAGTGATACTGGGTCAGTAGAAGTTCGCCTCAATTCCACTGTTCAAGGGGTAACGATTGAAGTAGAGGATACAGGTATTGGCATGAATCCAGAAGAACAATTACTCTTATTTGATCGCTTTCGACAGGGCAAGCATCAACGTCGGGGGAACGGTTTAGGATTATATTTATCCCGTCAAATTGTTGAAGCTCATCAAGGAAATATCTCTGTTTCATCGACTGTTGGGAAAGGCAGTATTTTCACTGTTTATTTACCAATCAGAATTCAGGAGTCAGGAGTCAGAATTCAGAATAAATTCTGTACGAGTGGCGATAGCGCAGCGTAAAGCCTTCTCTTCTCCCAAGGGGAGACGCTAACGCGAACGCCAACGGCATAACTTCTCTACGAGAGGCTGCGCCAACGCTTAGAGCGAGTCCGCGTTCGCGTAGCGTCTCGTAGAGAGCGTCTGAATAAATGGGTTTAAGTCCCCTGACAAATTCAAAATTTGGTGGTGTAACAATCGAGTGGTGGGTCTAAATCCCCCACTCAAAGATTGCTGAATTCTTCTTTTTTCACTGTGGAAACAGCTTGTTCAAAAATGTTATTCACATAGAAAATTGGGTAGATCGAGATTAAGGACTCGCGCCGAAATAACTTACCTATTTTATCAAAAATCCCGATAATCAAGGCTTTCAGCTATTCAAAAAAGTAACTTATTAGTGCGTGTATCTTAAGGGAAGTTTTACCAAGATTCATCGGGTTCAGGTGGACGCCAACCACGAGTACTTGAACTTTCATCACCTAGTCTATCAATTGCCCCAGGATTGCTATTGAGAAATTCATCTAAATCTTCATATCCACTTGGATAATAAGAACCTGATGTAAGTTTGATAGGATTTTCCTTAATTATTATGCTTTCACCAGGTTTGAGATGAGCATATTCGGGGTAATGATCATCTTGCGATATATCATCAGAAGGAGTGATCAACTCATCTCCTGGGGAATCTGGGTCATCGTCATAAAGTATTACTAATAAACCATCTTCTAGCCGTTGAATTCTTTTATTCATAAAATCTAGTGGTAGCTTCAAAATTGTGTAGCTTAAGTAACACAGTGGGAAAATGATAATACGATTAAAAGCGCTGTTCAGCTATTTAACTTTCTTGGAAGTCTGCTAGCAGAGCTAATACCGTATAAGATACCGTCTGCCATGAAATCAGTAAATTATCCAGTTGGATGATTTTATCGAGTGTAATTTCGTGCCAAGGTGAATATTGGAGTCTCGTGCTTGCTAGATAAGCTATCTAATAGATGATTGGTAATGGATTTAACCACTAGAGTCTTAGAAGGTTCTGGTTTGAGCATACCTATCTTTGATGGGTCGTATAATAATGGTAAGGGGAGATATTTATCTGAACCAGAAATCATTAAAAATTCTCTGCTCGAACAGATGTTTGAAGCAGAAGATTTACAATCTCTACTACTGGTTAAAATTGACAGTAAAAATCCAGATGCCAATCATTTAAGAGAAAGAACCTTTCAGGATGGAATCCGACGCAAGTTAGCTTTCAGTTCTGGCAATAGTTATTACTTTGCTGATGGTTCACTGCATAAAAAAATTAGACGCTTATTCGCTACAGAACCGGATACTGCCTGTCGCTATGGTTCTTTACTAGTTAGCAATTGCTACAAAGGCTCAGAAACTTTTACAGGGCTGCGAGTTAAAATTGTGGACTTTGAAGACCCACAGTATGCTCATTATAAAACAGGAGACTGTCACGGCAAGATTTCGCCCCAACTTGCCAAACAATTGGGAGGAGAAGGCAATTGTCCATTCCAATTTCGGTTTGCCTGGAGAAGTAATTGGGCTGAACCAGATAATTTCGAGTGCCCAAAAACCAGCTTCTTGTCCAAAGGTACTTTCCTACCCGATGCCAATTTGACTGATGCTAAAGGCTACGACATTATTATGGATCGTTCCTCAATTAAAGGCATTAAAAAGTCTGAACTCAAAAACTTAATCACCTGCGGTGACTATGAGTTTCCCCAAGCGGTAATCGGGAATAGAGGTAACGCCAAAGCT
>CAZZZY010001007.1:0-2375 GCA_964658545.1 uncultured Acetobacteraceae bacterium
TAGAAACAGTTGACTTAATTTTTACTGATGGTATTGACTGGAAAGCTTTTCTTCTCTCCTTTCAAGAACTGCAAGCTGAATATGGTGAAGAAAACTTATCAGTCCAAGCCATTGAAAAGAAAAGCGGTGGTGCGTTTGTAATTCGGCTAGAAGTTCCACCAGAAGCCAATAAAGCAGATATTGAAAGTCAGGCTAAAGTATTATATGAAATCCAGCTAAAAGATTTGGAAGCAAGGTATCATGCAGAGCTACAAGCTAAGGATGAACAGATAGTAATTTACCGTCAGCAGAACGCTACTTTAGAAAACGTCATTAATATATTAGGAAATAGACCTATTCAAAATATTATTACTGTCACAGCTAACGCGGAGAATAATTCTATGGTAGATAACTCTAAAAAAGAATCTAATTTTAACTTGCAAGGCGCTCAATTTGGTGGCGGTTTAGTCAATGCAGATACAGTAAATGCTGAACAAATCGGTGGTGATATTACAAACTTAGGTCAACAACAGCAGAAGGAAGCACAAACAGAAACTAACAATTCTGCGGTCAAAACAATTTTAATTCTGGCATCTAATCCTAAAAAAACCTCACAATTGCGATTGGATGAAGAGGTACGAGAAATTGATGCTGGATTACAACGAGCCAAAAAACGGGAACTCTTTGACATAAAGCAGCGCTGGGCTGTGCGCGTTCAAGATGTTTACCAATCATTACTGGATTTCAAGCCGCAAATTATTCATTTTAGCGGTCATGGTGCAGGGGAACATGGTTTGGTACTGGAGGATGACGCTGGAAACTTAAAATTAGTGAATACAGAAGCACTTGCTCAACTTTTCTCCTTATTTTCGAGTACCATCGAATGTGTTGTCCTTAATGCTTGTTACTCGGAAGTTCAAGCCGGAGCGATCGCCAAACATATTCCTTATGTAATTGGAATGAATCAGGAAATTGGTGATAAAGCTGCAATTAAATTTGCAACAGGTTTTTATAACGCATTAGGCACTGGAGAATCTGTAGAGTTTGCTTATAAGCTTGGGTGTAACGTTATCCAATTAGATGGAATTCCAGAACATTTGACTCCCGTACTCAAGAAGAAACAGTGATTAGCTTTCTTAATACAGACAACCAATAACACCAAAATTAACCTATGCCAGAGTCAAAAGACCAGAAAGAAGTCTCCAATACTGACTTACGTAACTCACAGTTTGGGGGTGGGTTTATTAATGCTGAGAATGTTAATGCTGGGCGAATTGGTGGCGATATCTTAAATTTTTTCTTTAATCAGCAGACAACAACACCAATAGGCAACCCTGCACGACCAAAGAATGAACGAATACTATTAGCCGCAGTCAAGGAAGAAGTTACTTCCCGGTTAAGACAGTCTCTACACAATGCCGTGCTGATTAATTTAGGTAAAGAGTCACAACCACAACAAGTAAAGCGCCCTTGGGATGCAGAGATAAAAATTGGCTTAAAGCCTGCTGTACCTCTTGCAGATACCACAACAATTTTAGAAGTTTTTGACTCTGAAGAAATAGCAGGGAAACTGTTAATTTTAGGTGCGCCTGGGTCGGGCAAGACAACTACACAATTAGAACTGGCACAAGCTTTAATAAGACGTGCGGAAGAACAGCCTGATTATCCTGTTCCTGTTTTATTTAACCTACCCTCGTGGAAAGATGACCGCCAACCTCTAACTGATTGGTTGGTCGCTGAACTTAAATCCAAATATGGTGTCTCAAAAAAGCTTGGTCAAGAGTGGGTAGACAATCGCCAGTTACTACCATTGCTTGATGGTCTGGATGAGCTTGAACCACAACGTCAAGAACTTTGCGTCCATGCAATTAATCAGTTTTTAGCAGGCGAAAATAGACCGCTTTATCTAGTTGTTTGTAGTCGGATTGAAGAATATAGTAACTACGCTACTCAATTACAACTAAAGGGGGCTATTTACTTACAGCCTTTAACGAATAATCAAATTTTTGCTTATCTAAGTAGTATTAAATCTATAGATTTGTGGTCAAGTATCAGTAGTGACTTTGACTTGCTAGAGTTAGTTAAAACTCCCTTACTACTCAGCATTACTGTTCTCGCCTCTCAAGAAATATCTGTTGAAGAATGGCAGCATTTGAACTCTACAGCAGACCGTATTCAGTATTTGCTAGATGCCTATATAGGGCGGATGTTGACACGAGATATTAAGAGTAGGGCATATTTTAAGAGTAAAACTCCTGATGCTAGGAAAACCCGAATGTGGCTTGTTTGGTTAGCTCAACAAATGCAAAGAGAATCTAAAACAGAGTTTTTAATTGAAGAAATGCAACTGTCCTGGTTATCAACCAGAATTTCGAGAAGAACTTATCGTATTCAGA
>CAZZZY010001008.1:0-939 GCA_964658545.1 uncultured Acetobacteraceae bacterium
CGCTGATATAGAAGTGATGCGGCTTTAAAATGTCGCGGACACGTTCTATGGCTACGGGGTCAAGCAAGATGCCCCCAAGTATCGCCTCTTCAGATTCAATGCTCTGTGGTGGCAGCTTATTGGCTGTGGTGGCAAAAGGAATTACGTTGTCGTCACTGGCGTACATATTATTAATCTTTGATTTCGATTAGGTCAAAATTTTTACAGTCATACATCCAAAACCCTGAAGAGAAGGGGCTTGGTCAATCGGGAATATCTACAAATCTTTCAGGAAACTTGGCACTTGCCCATTCGTACCATTTGGCAGATACTTTATGCTTGCAAAACTTAGATAGTCCCTCAGACTGGAGCATACTGTAGTAGTGATCGTGCATCCGCGCCTCCCATCTGGGAAAATCATACTTCTTGCGCTGTTTCTCTACTTCTACGGGGTCATTAGCAAAGTTGTTAATTTTGCGCTCTAATATCCTACAACCCGCTTTCCATTGCTCAAATAAGCAAAATATCTCTGTACTACCTTCATCTTTTTTAGAAAGCACTGTAGTCACGTATGGGGCAACGTTGTTAATGTCTTTGCCCTGCTTACGCTGATAGGTCTGATAGTAAAGCAGAAAATCCACTTCTTTAACTGGGTCATCGCTGAAAACTAATATTTGAGAATGGTTCTCACGCGCCGCGCCGGAAAAATGATCCTCATGAGTGGATTGTGAGTTTGTTGCAGAGACTTTCTCAAAGTTAACAGCGTAGTGATTATCTTGGAGTGCTTTGTCCTGGTCAGTTTCTTTCCTTTCTTCTTCCTCTTTTTCCTCAGTCTCTCCAGTGATGGATTGAGGTAATTTATTTTTATAATCTAATAAAGACGCTGGAATCCGCTCTGTGAGTGACTTTAAAGGGGGGGGGACATCACTAATAGTGACTACCCCATCACTAATAGTGACT
>CAZZZY010001008.1:949-2373 GCA_964658545.1 uncultured Acetobacteraceae bacterium
ATCTTGTATTATTTACATCGTCACTATTAGTGACCACGGATAGTCCCTGAAGAATCAACGCCCCTACTTTGACGGCATCCACACGATAGAATTTGGCGCTACTACCTTCTTTCCTCCTGGGCTGACAGGCAATCACATAACCAAATTTTTCTAGAGCTAGTAACCTTTTTTGGATACTTTTCTGTGTACCCAGTGAAGGATATCTTTCTGCCCATGCGCTATAAGTAGCACTAGTCCACCACTCATCATCGTGGAAGTATCCGCGCTTGTTATTCTTCGCATTCGCAATACACCAGCTTTCAATGATTTGAATTAGTAAAGCCTCGTAAACACCCACTTCATTTGCCACACACCAGTAAAGCTTGGTAAATGAAGGTTCGTAGCCGTGGGTTGCTCTATATGCTGCTAATGCCTGATTCGCACTCGCACTGTCTACGCTTTGAGATTTCATTTTGTAACATTCCGAAATTTTGTAGTGATTTCGGATAACTCCTTGCACAGCGACCGCAAAGCTGATTAATATAGTAGTGCGATCGCGGTTCTGAAAAGTCTTCCAGGACATTTTTAGTTCGGAGTTACCCGCGTTATGACAAAACAATTAATGAAAATCCAGTCTCCACTGGTACGCATCCCCTCTAGTTGCCACTAGTGGGGATTTGTGTATGAGAGACGCTAAATTTGTTGATTGTTTGCGCCCTTCCGCCTCATGCCGTTTTGAATTGTGGGGATAAGGTCTAATTCATCACCCAATTGTTCTAAGCGCTTGTCTATGTCGTCTAGTCGTGCTGTGATGTCCGGTTGGTAAGCGTTAGTCATATTACTTGTTGCTCACTTTGTTTTCATGCTCTGTTACTGCTTGCTGGGTGATCAGTTCAACTAAATTTGATAGCGTTCGGCTTTCGCTGTCCGCCCATTCTTGTAGTTTTTCTTTTAACTCAGGACTGCATGTAAAAGTTACTTTTGCCTTTGACGTTGCCATTATATTAGAAAAGTTCTGATATATTCCGACATTTTCAGTTAACATCAAAACTCGTCAGAAGGCAGCTGGTTCTAAAAAGTTCAGAATATATTTGACAAGTTCAGAACTTATCTACTAATATATTAGTGTCAAGGTTATCGATACGTCAATAACTTAAGGCAGACGCAAGTAAGACCCAAGCGCAAAACGCACTTGGCGAGTTCCTTTCGAGGGTTGCAAGGGTTGCAAGCGCTGTTTTAAGAGCATTCAACTATTCACAGCAATATCTGCATTGCGTCCGTTCATTTTCAACGGTCGCGGTAATTGTGCGTGTCTGCATCAGGACAGAGGATTCATGCATATCAATTTACGCAACTTAGAAGCAATCAACGAACTACCTTTTGAGAGAGTAATGCTTAATCAAAATCAATTACGAAGGTTAGAAGCAATAGATCGCTGGCTCAGA
>CAZZZY010001009.1:0-2369 GCA_964658545.1 uncultured Acetobacteraceae bacterium
TATTCTTATTATTCATTTTGAATTTTGAATTTTGAATTCAAAAAATGGTCAATTAGTAGAGATTGAATGGTTTCAGCAACAGTTTCCTGGATTAGTAGCTTGAGTTCTTCAATAGTCAAATCTTTGACTTGCATGGGGTTAATAAGTAGTAACTATTTACCTTACTATAGCAATCCTAAATCATTCGTGAGAGACAAATTTATCTAAATCAACTCCGTATCTGTTGGTCGTAACGAAATGTAAAATCCCCAAAGCTCTTGCAATTGCTTCTCTACGAGACGCTGCGCGAACGTTTGACTCAGTTTTACTCGCAATGACATAGTTATAAATTTTTCCAGCCACCTACTTAGATAGGGTTAGTTATCTGTCAAATAGAGCAACAATTAGGGTTGTGAAGTAGAAAAAGAGTGCGATCGCACTCTTTTTGGTTATCAGTGCCAAGTGATAAAATCTTGTTGGAGGGTTGCGATCGCTTAAGCTTGTTTTCGTAGTCTTTCTAGGTTTTGTTGATGCAACTCTGGGAAGTTTTCTAAATCATCTATTGACTGTGGTGCAGGAAAGATTACAGCGTCTTCAGAGGTGAATCTATCTAAATAAGTTTGAAAGGCTTCATCATCTTCTCTATGGTCAAGGATATATTGACGCAATTGGGCACGGGGTATTGTCATAAAGTCTGGCTTACTCATACATATCTCCACTTCCCGTTTAGGTAAATTATAATTTCATTTTCTTGACCAGCGAGAATTACAATATTTTTTGTTCGTTCATCGATTCGCACTAAAAACACAGGTAAATACATTTTAGTAGCCCAAAAACTTAAAATAAACAACGTTTTCAATTGTTCTACAGTAGGCATATTTAAATTATTGCTGTAACAAATTTTTTACTTTGGCGTGACTTCCGTTAAGGTGGTATCTCTCAAACGGGAAATTTTAAATGTATTTTATACATTCATTCTAAGTTTTATTACATAAAGAAATCAGCCACATTTGCCAGAAGGTAAGGCGATCGCTCATAAAACCTCTAAAATCTAAATGAAATAGCTTTGATATAGTTATGGCAATTACTCGCTCTATGCTTGGGGCGGTTCGTTTAAACAACCTAATCTCTAACTAGTGCGATCGCTCACCGTATTTGCGACAGCAGCACGATAAAATTCTAAAACCATAATCGTACTAAAAGGTCTAAATGGCAGAAACACTATTCTTCAACGCCTTACGGGAAGCCATTGATGAAGAAATGGCGCGTGATTCCAGCGTATTCGTCCTTGGTGAAGACGTAGGACACTACGGCGGTTCCTACAAAGTTACCAAAGACCTGTACCAAAAATATGGCGAACTCCGCATTTTAGACACCCCCATCGCCGAAAATAGCTTTACCGGGATGGCGGTGGGAGCAGCGATGACTGGATTGCGTCCCATCATCGAAGGCATGAATATGGGCTTTTTATTGCTCGCCTTCAATCAAATATCCAACAACGCTGGAATGCTGCGCTACACTTCTGGCGGTAACTTTAAAATTCCGATGGTTATTCGCGGCCCTGGAGGTGTGGGAAGGCAGCTAGGTGCAGAACATTCGCAACGATTAGAAACTTACTTCCAAGCTGTGCCAGGGTTAAAGATTGTTGCCTGCTCGACACCAAGAAACGCTAAAGGACTACTGAAATCCGCTATCCGCGATGATAACCCCGTGTTGTTCTTTGAACACGTTTTGCTTTACAACTTGAAAGAAGATTTACCAGAAGAAGAATATTTATTACCCCTAGATAAAGCCGAAGTTGTGCGTCAAGGAAAGGATGTTACAATTATCACTTATTCTCGGATGCGCCATCATGTGCTCCAAGCGGTAAAAACACTTGAAAAACAAGGTTACGATCCAGAAGTTATTGATTTAATATCCCTGAAACCATTAGATTTTGATACAATTGGGGCATCAGTACGTAAGACCCATAAAGTCATTGTGGTGGAAGAATCCATGCGAACTGCGGGTATTGGAGCAGAAGTCATCGCCTCAATAAACGATCGCTTATTCGATGAATTAGATGCGCCAGTACTGCGGCTTTCTTCCCAAGATATCCCCACACCCTATAACGGCAATCTGGAACGACTGACAATCATCCAACCAGAGCAAATAGTGGAAGCTGTGGAAAAAATGGTAGCGTTGCGAGTTTAGGGAATAGGGAATAGGGAGTAGGGAAGAAATTCAGGCGTTGCTGATGTGTAGCTAAATTGTGTAACACGAAAACGCAAAATTATTGTATTGCGGGCTTCTTGCCCGTGTTGCATATACAAATTAAATAGGCAACAGCTTACTATTCCCCACTCCCCACTCCCTTTCATTCTGCTTTTGTACTGAACCGAGAAGTATTG
>CAZZZY010001010.1:0-2350 GCA_964658545.1 uncultured Acetobacteraceae bacterium
TTTGGCTCAGGGGAATCTTTGCGTGATAATTAACCAATGAATGATTTTTGGACAACAATTCTTGATTTTGCCCAGACTACCACTATCAGAGTGGGCAAGCAGCTAATGCAAGATTTTGGACAAGTACAGGCTTCCCAAAAAGCTGATGGTAGTTTGGTGACGCAAGCAGATAAATGGGCAGATCAGGAAATTCGGGATGCGTTAGCGTCTAATTTCTCTGGTTACGGCATTTTGAGCGAAGAGAGCGAACAGTCATTTTCCGGTACTGAGTGGTGCTGGGTAATTGACCCTCTTGATGGTACAACCAACTTCACACGCGGTATTCCCATCTGGACAATATCTCTGGGTTTGCTGTATCGAGGTACACCCATTTTTGGTTATATTTATGCCCCAACCTTGAATCAAGCTTTTCATGGTTTCTGGGCAGGTTCATCTGGTTTAGCAACACCAACAGGAGCATTTCTCAATCATCACCCCATCCACACCAGTGCTGATAGTCCCAGCAACAATCACTTTTTCAACCTCTGTTCCCGTAGCACCGCAGTGATTCAAAACGGCTTTCCTTGCAAAATTCGGATGTTGGGTGTGGCTAGCTATAACTTTTTGACAGTTGCGACTGGAGCAACATTAGGTGGTATTGAAGCGACACCAAAAGTTTGGGACTTAGCCGGTGCTTGGGTAATTGTCCAGGCTGCTGGCGGGGTCTGGTTATCGCTGAAGTCAGAACCGTTTCCATTGTCACCCGGAGAAGATTATAGCGATCGCTCTTTTCCCACCCTTGTGGTTAGCCGTCCCGAATTAGTTCCGGTATTTCAACCTTTTGCCGAAGGCTAAATAAAACAAAAAATCTGTTATTCTAGGGTTTCACGGTAATTTACTCGCATAAATTTACTAGATGATTACTAGATGCAGTAGGGTGTGTTATGGCGTAGCCTAACGCACCTAAATCGTTAACTGGTGCGTTAGCCTTTGGCGTAACGCACCCTACGTATATTTCAGAAATCAAATATGAGTCCTATAGACGAAACAACTTATAAAAGAAAATACTGTGATGATTTTCTGAGTCTTCTGTCACCTTATCTAGATAAAACTTTTGATTCGCAAACAGCTAATGAAATAATCAAAGCTTTTTTAGCCAAACAGAAAAATAAAGCAGCTATCAAAACTGTACTTGGTTTATTAAGTGAAATGTGTCAACGTGCGATAACACAAAAGTTATTAACTGAAGATTATTTTGCAGAAGTCAAAAAACATTACACGATTCCCAAAAAATCAAAACAATTATCCGAGGTTGAAGACTATCGCTCTTATACAATTAAAGAGCGAGACTTAATTATTAATTACATGAGGGGACACAACCGCAAAGTAATTAATAAAATGGCTCATATAGTTCAGTTTTTATTTCTCACTGGCTGTAGACATGGTGAAGCTTTTGCCTTGAGATGGAAGCATATTAAATTTGAGACTGGGTGGATAATTTTTAAGGAATCTTACGATTCAGAAACAAAAATTACCAAAGGAACTAAAACAGACGTTGACAGGCTTTTTAAAATGCAAGGAATGAATAGGCTAATTAACCTACTCAAGGACTTGTATGGTGATGGTAAAGATTCAGGGGATTTAGTGTTTAAAACTGAAACTGGTGTGCAAGTGAATACAGCAATACTTAGTAGGTTTTGGCTAGGTTTTAATGTTCATAAAAAAGAAAAAATGTATACATATCCAGGTGCAGTATCAGAACTAGTCGAACAAGGTAGAATCAAATATCTCAAGCCATACTCAACACGTCACACATTTATCAGCATTCAAGCCAATGCCGGGGCAGATTTAAAACTATTAGCTGATAGCTGTGGTAACTCGGTAGATGTAATTGTTGAGCATTATTTAGACACGAATAGGAATGTCACATTAAAAGACATCTAGCCTTCAGAATAGAGATAAATAAACCTTATCATTCGGGAAGAATCAAAATCCGTGTGACAGCACCACCTAAAGACATGGCTAAATTCCTCACAGCAATACATAAAGCTGAAGAGGGTTTACGCTCATTGTCACTTGTGAGTGAAAGTCAAGATTTTAACTTTCGGGACAGTACAGATGTACGCCGTTATCTAGAGTTTGACCTTGACTCGAAGGCGTAAAAATCTAATGTGCCGCTCCTGATCTGAAAGCAACGATTTTGCCAACCAGCCTAGTGAGTGAGCGGCGACATACCCGACATTAAACCAACTCGCAATTACGTTTTGTAACGAAGAGGAGTGCGGTCTTGGGCAGCCAGTCTGGTCTTGGGGTTTCCCCAAGTGGAAGAACTGGCGTGTCTCCCCAAGAGGAGCAACTCCGGGGGATTTAA
>CAZZZY010001011.1:0-2345 GCA_964658545.1 uncultured Acetobacteraceae bacterium
TGCCTCCCCTGCCTCCCCTGCTTCCCCACCTCACTGTTAGAGCATTGCTCCCACTACAACTATTTATTGTGGGATGGACAGCAATCTGAGCGGTTAACAGTGCATTGGGGAGCCAGCGTTGGTAAGTCCAGCACTGCGGGATAGTTTCCCTCCGCAGTCGATTTGTATTTATGGCGATTTCAAGACTTATTTACATATTCTCAGCTTTGGGAATTAATATAAGTCTGTATTTACCAAACCAAGCTCAATTTGAGCGCTTATAGAGGTTTTCACCGAAAAAACTAGAAGTTTTTAGTTACCTATACCCAAACAGTCACTCTGAAAGCGTTATAAATTATTCTTTGAATAAAGTTCTTTGACTAAAGTATTCTGATAACTTTTAGAGATATGCTTTGGGGATTAAGTTACGAAAAAATGAAAAGCTTTCTGAACTATCATCGCAACTAGTAATTTTTACGAGTTTAGTTTCAACTAAAAACACATGATTTGAAATGACTAATATTCCATCAAAAATACAATAAGCAGATAAAATACCAATAAAAGTTGCCTGTTGCGTCTTTATACTCTTGCTAAAGTGACAAGTCTTGTCTAAATATGGTTTAGCAATGCCAAAGCCAAAAGGTTTATAAGTAATCTAAAATCCGTCAATATAAAGTGCAATAGTACCTGTGCCTGTGTCTCAACTGCCCTCTCAACCCACCGACAACAATAGTAGTGCCGCGACAGATGTCACACCAGTCGTAGCACTCAAAGAACTCGTGGCAAGGTTGCACCGGGAACAGAACAAAATTCAAGATTTGCTCAGTTCTTTAGGATTTGCCCTGAGAAGTTTCAATAATTTAAATCAGTTTTTGGAACTGATCCCCCTAATGGCAACAAGAGTAACAGATGCAGACGGCAGCGCCCTGTTTCTCTACAAACCTAATGGTCAAGTCAGGTTAGAACAGTTACATTGGCAAGATAGTGGCCAGCGCAAGAATATCCGCAAAGCATTAGAAATAGCTAGCAGTCAAATTACGCTTTTGCCGAATACTGCCCCTCTAGCCAATGCGACGGGAATTTTGGATGACCAGATGCATCGCTATTTGGGGCCAGATGTGCAAATCTTTGGTACGGCGATTCTGGTGAAGCATACAGAACGGGGATGGCTCTACGTATTGAGCCGCGATCCAGAATATAGTTGGACAGAAACTAGGCAAAAGTTAGTTAGATTAGTTGCAGACCAAACAGCAGTAGCGATCGAAAACGATGAACTAGCTGTAGAACTAAGAAAAAAAGAACGCTTAGACCAAGAACTAGAAATTGGTGCAGAAATTCAACGGCGACTTTTGCCACGTCAATGTCCCACAATCCCTGGTGCAGTTTTAGCAGCGCGTTGTAAACCTGCAAATCGCGTCGGCGGAGACTACTACGACTTTATTGCTACTAATCACAATAAGATTCGGCCCAAGACTAAAGGCGACACGGAAACTAGTCGCTGGGGTTTGGTTATTGGAGATGTTATGGGCAAAGGTGTCCCGGCTGGGCTGATTATGACGATGATGCGGGGAATGCTACGGGGAGAAGTGCTACATGGCAATTCCCCAGCAAAAATTCTGCAAAACTTAAATAGAGTGATGTATGCGGATTTAGAAAATTCCCATCGCTTTGTAACACTATTTTACTCAGAATATAATCCTCACAGTCGAATTTTGTCTTATAGCAATGCGGCACACAATCCTCCCTTGTGGTGGCACGCAGCCACTAAAACTGTTAGCCGTTTAGATACTTTAGGAATGTTAATCGGTTTGGATGCTAACAGCCAATATGAAGATGCTCAGGCACAGTTGGAGCCTGGGGATACAATTATCTACTATACAGATGGCTTGACTGATGCGGCAGCGGCTGGTGGCGATCGCTTTGATGAAGATAATTTTGTCGCTGGCTTCAATACGGCTTGCAAGTACTGCAATGGGCCAGAGGAGATTGTAGATTATCTATTTGACCAAGTTCAGCAGTTCATCGGTACTGATAAGCAAAATACTGATGATATGACACTAGTTGTTATCCAAATTTTATGATAGTGCTGACATCACAACCCCAAAGTGGGGATTCACCACAGTGATTCTACTAAATTTAATTTTTAATTTATTTTTATTTCAATTTCCGTAGCGATCGCCTAAATAGTCGCACATCAACCTTTTTTCAGGACTTGTTCGTATTTAGCCTTTAGGATAATACATAAAAAGTGATCCTTAGAATACATTTCTGTTCAAGCAAACCCTATATATTTTGCACATCTAGCACAGTAGGAAACGTCAAGGGGGAGAGCAGGTAAAAGGTAAAATGTACAAGGTAAAAAGTAA
>CAZZZY010001012.1:0-2343 GCA_964658545.1 uncultured Acetobacteraceae bacterium
TTGGACAATTCATATTCAAGTACCCACTAATTCATACTCCATTATGCAACGCCCTATTTTGCATTGCCACAGCGAGCCGAAGACCGGGTACTAGATATCTTAATTAAAAAGACAGCAACCATACAAAAAGAACTGGGTAGCCTTTCCCCAGTGGTAGAGAAGAATTTATCAAGATTGCTGGAAGGGGGTATTCGCCATGAAGAAGCAAATTCAATTGCTGAGGTGATTAAAAAAGTAGACCAGTCTGAGACTCAAGCGATCGCTTTCTCCCAAGTAGTTGATGAAGAATTGGAGGAAATTAGACTTCAAAAAGAGCAATTAGTTAACCAAGTGGCACAACTTCAAGAAATGCTCAAAACTTCGCAGGACTGGTTGGGACTGGATGACCGCCATTTTCGGGATGCTATTTCCGCTTCTTTGGAAATTTTGGGAGTAAATTCGCTCGCACCTGTGGATGCTAATGAGGCGGCTAATGACCCTACTACTGCGCGTTGGATAGTACCATCTCTCGACCAACGCTTGGGAGCAGATCCCACCTGGGCTACTACTCTTGATACCTTAAGAATACCGCGAAAACACGGTCAAAAACCTTGGGAATGGCGACGGGAGGCTCCTATTCGTCCGGTAATTTTCCGCGATCCTGGTACGTTGGATGGTGATGTAGTTCACTTGCATTTGGAACACCGGGTAGTGCAGCGGTTATTGGGACGCTTTTTATCGCAAGGTTTTACACACCATGAATTAACTCGTGCTTGCGTCTGTCTCACGGATGAACCTTTACCTAAAGTGTTAATTTTAGGACGCTTATCTTTATATGGCGATCGCGCCACTAGATTACATGATGAAGTAATTGCTGTGGCGGCGGAGTGGTCAGACCCAGTAACTAGAGGGCGTAAAAAGTTACAAGCTTTACCAGAAGGACAAAAGGATGATGTTTTAGCTTTACTGGAAAATTCCTTGGCTTCTCCCCGGTTGCGAGAGGTTCCTGCATCAGTTAGACAACGCTTATGTCAAGCTACATCTGAGGATGTGGGAGAGTTGACACCACATTTGCATAAACGTGCAGAGGTGCTAGCTGAACGCGCCAAGAAAAAGCTGACAGCACGGGGACAAAAGGAAGCTGAGGAAATGAAGAAGATTTTAGAGGAACAACGCGATCGCATTCTCAAAACTAAACAAGAAACCGAACAACCCCTACAGCTTTCGTTATTTGCTGAAGAAGAGTTGCGTCAGTTAGAAGCAGACCGTCGCCATTGGGATAAGCGACTAAATATGCTAGCTGAAGAGTTGGTGCGCGAACCAGCACGAATTGAAGCAATTTATGAAGTGAAGGCGGTACGGGTTGAACCTGTAGGTATAGTTTATTTGTATCCAGTTAGCGGTTAGTTGTTAATTTGCAGTAATTGATTCTTAAATCTATGACTTATGCTGAAATTTTTTCAACAGAAACTTGATGCATAATTCGCTCTTTTAACGAATCTGCTGCAACTGCTGCAATAGTTTCCCAATCTTCTTGTTTCAACAAAACTGCTAGCAATTCGCGTAGTATCTCTCGATTAGAGATAAACTCTTCGCCGTAAAGTTCATCTGTTCCCAAAACAATGAGTAGGTGTTCTCTGACTTCTGGTGTAGGTAGTCTTAATCTTTGAAGTAATCTATCTCTTGCAGTTTTTACCGCAATTTTTGTAGCTGTTCCTAAATTCCAATTATTCAGCAGCAACCGCACTTCTCGATTAAGAGAAACCCGTAAAGTTGTTAAACGTCCTAAAAGTTCAAAGTTAAGCATGAGGTCGCCAAATCCAGAACCCCAATCTAATCCGGCACCAATGTTACCACCGACTTTATCTTCAGCTTCAACAGCTTTTCTCAACCATTTTTCATCAAACAATAAATCCATCGAATTTACTGCATTTTCTTGATTAAAAGTGCTTTGAATATAATTAGGTTCTTCCTGATTCATTAACTTCACCTCGCTACCTTATTCAGAAGAACGGCGAACTCCATACTCAAAATAAACCAAGTCTTCGTAATCCTCATCCTCTCCTAAATCAATCATCCCTTGATCATCATAAAATCCTTCTACTCCTGGTAGCGAATGCAACCCTACTCTACCCTCGTAACCTAGTTCTATACTGCGGTTTCTGGCAAATGCTAAGAGTGCAGTACCAACGCCTTTTAATTTGGGCGGACGTTGAATAAATTCCCGGTTCCAAGGCGCAGAAGCAATTCCATCAATGTATACTAACCGTTTACCCTCACTGATACGCGAACCGTGCATTTGAGTTTCAATATGATGGTGGCAACATTTATTTTTTTTGGGGGGATGAATTCCCCCTATTTTTT
>CAZZZY010001013.1:0-2338 GCA_964658545.1 uncultured Acetobacteraceae bacterium
CTGGGCGTGAAAGAAATTTTATTATTTGGCTATCACGGAAAGCTGATGAAGCTGGCTGGAGGGATTTTTCACACTCATCACTACTTGGCTGACGGACGCAGGGAAATTTTGGCCGCGCACTGTGCGATCGCAGGTTTAAAATCAGCAGATATCCAAGCTGTGTTTAACAGTGCTACCGCCGAAGCCGCACTAACATACCTAAAATCCCTCGATGCTGCAACTGATAGTGATTGGGTAAATCAAGTTTACAATGCGATCGCAGAAACCATTGATGTTCGTTCTCAAGAATACATCCAAAGCCATAGCGAAAGGGGCACAGCAGTTACAGTCTGCGGCTCTATCCTCTTTGATCGCAATCGCAAAATTATCGTGAAGAGTAAAACTGCTGGTCTGCTGATGGGAAAATTATGTTAATTTATTATGAATAATCGTAAATAATTCAAATAAATAATCTTTTAAGTAACCACTCTAGGGTAAGTTTATCGTTCTAATACCATATCCGACTATCGGACTAGACAAACGCACATAACCTCGCGTTTGTAAAGGCTCTCTATACCATTATCAGCCTAACCAGGCTGAATAATAGCATCAACATAGACCACAAAGCATCTACCCTTAACAGAGATAACACTCCCGTCATGAATACAGCGGTGACTCTACCAACAGAACAAGCGCCCCAAACATTGGAAAATTTTGGGAAGCTTGATCGCCAATTGATTGTAATTCTGGACTTCGGCTCTCAATATTCTGAGTTGATTGCCCGTCGCATCCGCGAGACTCAAGTATACTCTGAAGTTTTGTCCTATCGCACTACTTCTGAACAATTGCGCCAACTCAATCCCAAGGGAATCATCCTCTCCGGTGGGCCGAGTTCGGTTTATGGTGATAACGCTCCCCATTGTGACTCAGAAATCTGGAATTTGGGAATCCCCATTTTGGGTGTTTGCTATGGGATGCAGTTAATGGTAAACCAACTCGGTGGAGAAGTGGCAAAGGCTGACCGAGGTGAGTACGGCAAAGCATCATTATATATTGATGATCCCACAGATTTGCTCACTAACGTTGAAGATGGCACTACTATGTGGATGAGTCACGGAGACTCTGTTACCCAAATGCCATCAGGGTTTGAATTGCTGGCACATACAGAAAATACCCCATGTGCTGCCATTGCCGACCACGAAAGGAAACTTTACGGCGTTCAATTCCATCCAGAGGTGGTGCATTCTCTTGGCGGTATAGCATTAATCCGTAATTTTGTCTACCATATCTGCGATTGCGAACCAACTTGGACAACTGCGGCTTTTGTCGAAGAGGCAGTTCGGGAAATTCGCACCAGAGTTGGCAAGAAACGGGTGCTGTTGGCACTATCTGGGGGAGTAGATTCTTCTACCCTGGCCTTCTTGCTGTATAAAGCCATAAGTGAGCAACTAACTTGCGTGTTTATCGATCAAGGCTTTATGCGAAAGTATGAGCCAGAACGATTGGTGAAGCTATTCCAAGAACAGTTTCACATTCCTGTAGAGTATGTGAATGCCCGCGATCGCTTTTTAGGTGCGATCGCTGATATCACCGATCCTGAAGAAAAACGCCGCCGCATCGGACACGAATTTATCAGTGTCTTTGAGGAAACATCCAAGCGCCTCGGTCACTTTGACTATCTGGCTCAAGGGACTCTTTATCCAGATGTCATCGAATCTGCTGATACCAACGTTGATCCCCAAACTGGTGAGCGGGTAGCGGTGAAAATTAAGAGTCATCACAATGTTGGCGGTTTACCCAAAGACCTCAGATTTAAATTGGTGGAACCACTGCGGAAACTATTTAAAGATGAAGTCCGCAAAGTTGGGCGTTCCATTGGTTTACCAGAAGAAATTGTCCAACGGCAACCTTTTCCTGGACCTGGTTTAGCAATTCGCATTTTAGGGGAAGTTACATCTGAGCGGTTAAACATTTTGCGCGATGCTGATTTGATTGTACGGCAAGAAATTAACCAACGCGGTATGTATCATGATTTCTGGCAAGCATTTGCTGTATTGCTGCCAATTCGTAGTGTTGGTGTTATGGGGGATCAACGTACTTACGCTTACCCCATCGTCTTGCGGATTGTTACCAGTGAAGATGGCATGACTGCTGATTGGGCGAGAGTGCCTTACGATGTCCTGGAAGTGATTTCTACGCGGATTGTGAATGAGGTGAAAGGTGTGAATCGGGTGGTTTATGACATCACCTCTAAGCCACCTGGAACCATTGAATGGGAGTAATCAAATTTTAGCGCACTGGCTTCTCTATACCTCTGCGGTTAAATAAATTACTTTTGAACCGCAGAGGCGCAGAGAAG
>CAZZZY010001014.1:0-2332 GCA_964658545.1 uncultured Acetobacteraceae bacterium
AGAAATTCTTTAACAGAGGCATTGGTATCCATTCATTGATGCCGCCGTAATAAACTGCTCGACCGACTGGTGATTGTGCAGCAATCTCCATTACTTGGGTTGAGGTAATCTTGCGATCGCTGGGGATGAGTTGGGTGGCGATCATGGCATTGTAAGCTGGGACGTTATCAGGATGAACCAACGCCACTGAAGTTAACTGCGATCGCAGTCCGCCAGAAATGCCCAAGTCATCCGTGTGAGGGTTTTGTACGACAATCCAGAAATGCCAACCGGAACTATCACCGCAAGAACAGTAAGAGATGATTTTGTCTTTGAGCCAGCCAATTTCACCCTTGGTATTTTTAAATTTGGAACAGACAGCCGTTCCTTCATCTAAAATAATCAGCTTGGAGCCAAAGATATTTTGAAATTCGGTAAAGCATTCTTTGACCCATTTAACGGCTTCGACCGGGGACATTTCTAGGATTTTAGCCCGTTTAAAAGTATCAACACGACCTTTGAAATAACCAGTTTCTTTCTCGTCACCTTTGGGGTCAATATAAAAGATGTGTATGTCAGGATGCAGTCGCTTGATAGCATCGATTGCATTGCTAATGGTGATGCCCTTGCCAGAACCAGGGACACCAACCCACAGCATATTGGTAACTTTCTTAGCAATATGCCCAATTAGGTCATACTGCACTTGGGGTTTAGTGGTGTAGATGGAGATATCGGTATTGACTGGAGAAGAAGAAGCAGGGGGGTAGGGAGCAGGGGGCAGAGGGGAAAGATTCTCTCCCATGCACCCCGCACCCTGCTCCTTGTCCTCTTCAAACCTTGCTCCTACACCAGGAATCGGTAATTGAGCAAATCGAGCTTGTGGGATACCAAGATTTTGCGGTTGTATGGCCTCTTGAATAACTGTTACTTGTTGGTAGTTAACTCGCGGGTCAATTGTCACTTGCGCTAAATGCCCAGACAATTGCTCACGGGTGGGAAACTGCCCACGTAGCTGAATAAACCAATCAAGTAACCAACGGTAAGCGTAAAATCTTTTTCCTGGCTCAACAGCGCTCAAGTATTCACACACCACATGAGATGATTGCTTGAGCATGGCAAACTCATACTTAGACATTGGCTCCAGATGCAGCATCAAGTCAGCCAGTTCATTGAAGTTCGCAAAGTATTCGTCCCTGGCAACACTATCTCCCATTGCCGAAAGGAAACTGAAGAAGTCGCCACGGATAAAGGGAATCGGTGCAAATTGATGAGTATCGTTTAAGTCCTGAACAATTGACCATAAATAACCAACACCAGCTACGACTGCACCGATGGGGGCAAGAGGAGAGGTCGCATAGCAAACCGCACCAGTCGCCGCCGTCGCTAAAGTAATGAACTTTGCCAGATTCATACCGTTACGTTCGTCCCTGGCGCGGACTAATAACTGATCTTGACGCTCTTGTAACCAAGAGGCAGTATTCCCAGCTTCCAAATACTCAATGCTGGGGTAATCGTCACGTAAAAGTGCCGTTTCTTTTGTACCGAGCATTGGCATTTGTTGCTGCATCTTTGTTCTCTCTTACTTAGTTAATTTCCAAATGTTGTAACCAATCTCGCCTGCCATCATTGAGGCTACGTTGTAAGCAAAGCAAGCCAAAATTAAACCTGGGTTAGTGTAACGGAAAGGATTACGACCAACAAATGTGGTGGTGATGTCTAGTACCCAGAAAAATAGTGCGATCGCTCCACCTGTATGACGTTCTTTCATGCCAGCAGCTTTGTAATCACCCCAGAGTGCGACTGTCAAATCGATGTTTCCAGTCGGTTTTGTACCCAGAGTATATTGCTTGGAATCTTCAAATTCATGCTTGGCTTGATTTGGGTCTTTGCCACGCAAGGTTCGAGCTTCCATCACTTGCACTAGTGCAGAGATGCCAAAACTAATCCAAAATAAGGGATTCAATAGGAGTTGTAACCAACCAATCCAACCGATCCATTCTTGCTCAAACCACGGGAAAATCGGTTTTCCCTGGAATAAAACTTGCCAGATGCTATCAGTAGAAAGGAGTGTACCAATCCAGAAACCAATTGCACCAACCAGCTTGTATCCGGGTGTGCCTGGGGTAACGAATTGGGCAATGATATGTGAGATAAAGATGACTGGCAGTGAGATTAATGCCACAATCCACCGAGCTAATAATTCTAAGTAGTCACTTCCTCCTTTTTTCGGCTCTTTTTGTGGTGATGATTCTGGTTTCGGTTGTGAATTAGATTTGTTTGGAGTGAGATATTTCATAGGTCAAACAATTGTAGATTGCCGATTGTAGATTTGAGATTGACTACACCCACAAGG
>CAZZZY010001015.1:0-2328 GCA_964658545.1 uncultured Acetobacteraceae bacterium
TGGGCATTGGGCATTGTTATTCTTCTCCTACTCCTTTGCCCCTCTGCCCCTTTGCCCCTCCACTCCCTACTCCCTCTAAATAGATCATTGTCACGGCTTGCAACGACACGAGGAGTATTCTGGAGAAATTCTCCATGTCTTTGCATCCCGTTGCGCTCCCTTTTCTCGTGCGATATTGTATTAAAATTAAGTTAACTTTGATTAAGATTCTTGTTGGCATCGCCATAATGCCCTAGCTGCCCTATGGCAGTGCATATAAGAGATCAAATTAAACAAAATGGATTATGGACATCCGTTTAACAGCTTAAAGTGACAGAGTGATTAACATTCGGTTGCCCAGGCTGATGAGTTGTATAGGCATCTAGAGGCAAATTAACATGAAATTCTCTTGGAAAGTCGTAGTACTCTGGACATTGCCGGCTTTGGTAATTGGCTTTTTCTTTTGGCAAGGAGCTTTTGCAGGCGCTCCTACTGATATGAGTAAGAATGCAGCCAATACCCGCATGAGTTATGGTCGCTTTCTAGAATACTTGGACGGCGATCGCGTCAGCAGTGTGGATCTGTACGAAGGTGGTAGAACAGCAATTATAGAAGCCCGCGATCCAGACATCGAAAATCGCGTCCAAAGGTGGCGTGTGGATTTGCCTGTTAACGCTCCTGAGTTAATTAGCAAGCTCAAAGAAAAAGCCATTAGTTTTGATGCTCATCCCATGCGGAATGACGGCGCAATTTGGGGATTGTTGGGTAATCTCGTGTTTCCAGTTTTATTGATTACCGGACTGTTCTTTTTGTTCCGGCGTTCTAGCAACCTCCCCGGCGGCCCAGGTCAAGCGATGAACTTCGGCAAATCCCGCGCCCGTTTCCAAATGGAAGCAAAAACCGGAGTCAAATTTGACGATGTAGCCGGGATTGAAGAAGCTAAGGAAGAACTACAAGAAGTTGTCACTTTCCTGAAACAGCCAGAAAGATTTACGGCTGTGGGCGCACGTATTCCCAAGGGAGTATTGTTAGTTGGACCTCCCGGAACTGGTAAAACTTTACTAGCAAAAGCGATCGCTGGTGAAGCAGGGGTACCATTCTTCAGTATTTCTGGTTCGGAATTCGTGGAAATGTTCGTTGGTGTGGGTGCATCTCGTGTCCGTGATTTGTTCAAGAAAGCCAAAGACAATGCCCCCTGTATTATCTTCATCGATGAAATCGACGCAGTCGGACGGCAACGGGGCGCTGGTATCGGTGGCGGTAACGATGAGAGAGAGCAAACCCTCAACCAGTTGCTCACCGAAATGGACGGGTTTGAAGGTAACACAGGCATTATTATTATTGCTGCTACCAACCGTCCCGACGTACTAGACTCAGCCTTGTTGCGTCCCGGTCGCTTTGACCGACAAGTAACAGTCGATGCACCCGATATCAAAGGGCGTTTGGAAATCTTGCAAGTCCATGCACGCAACAAAAAACTAGACCCTAGCGTATCTTTGGATGCGATCGCTCGTCGTACTCCTGGATTCACTGGTGCTGATTTAGCCAACTTACTCAACGAAGCGGCGATTCTCACTGCTAGAAGACGCAAAGAAGCCATCACCCTCCGCGAAATTGATGACGCGGTGGATCGGGTCGTTGCGGGGATGGAAGGTACTCCTTTGGTGGATAGCAAGAGCAAGCGCTTAATTGCATACCATGAAATTGGACACGCCTTAGTTGGCACTTTGTTAAAAGATCATGATCCAGTGCAGAAAGTTACCCTCATCCCACGGGGACAAGCACAGGGTTTAACTTGGTTTACTCCCAACGAAGAACAAGGGTTAATTTCTCGTTCGCAGTTGAAAGCCAGGATTACTGGTGCTTTGGGTGGTCGTGCTGCTGAAGAGGTGATTTTTGGACCTGCGGAAGTCACAACTGGCGCTGGTGGAGACTTGCAGCAGTTATCGGGAATGGCACGGCAGATGGTGACTCGTTTTGGGATGTCCGACTTAGGCCCACTTTCATTAGAAAGCCAGCAAGGTGAAGTGTTCTTGGGTCGTGACTGGACAACTCGATCTGAGTATTCTGAATCCATCGCCTCCCGCATTGATGGACAAGTGCGAGCGATAGTTGAAGAATGTTACGAAAATGCTAAGAAGATTGTCCGTGACCATCGTACTGTTACCGATCGCCTAGTCGATTTGCTCATCGAAAAAGAAACCATTGACGGCGAAGAATTCCGCCAGATTGTGGCTGAGTATGCTGAAGTCCCTGAAAAGCAGCAGTACGTACCTCAACTGTAAGCTCTTAATGGGGATGGTGTTAACTATACCCGTTATTTCATAGCAATTCTATTTGATTTGTGAA
>CAZZZY010001016.1:0-2328 GCA_964658545.1 uncultured Acetobacteraceae bacterium
TAATTGACTCAATCACTTTTTTACATAATGTGTCTAAATTTAAATTTCTATTATCTGTCCTTTGAATATAACAACCTGTTGTTACATCAGAATTAAGAGGAATAGAGGATTTTGCAGCTTTGGATACTGACTGACTGAATGCCACCTTTGCTGTCAATAAAATCAACGCAACTGATAAAAAATTAATTATCATCTTAACTCAATATCTCCACTAAAATACGTAGCAAGTCTTCTATATCAGCAGGAACACGATATAAATTGAGGTCTTGGGTTATTTGTTTGCTTTCTCGATTCAATAAACCAAATTGCCAAATATCCCCTGTAGAAACAGCCCCCTGTAGATTTGCCTCTTGAGAATCAGTCCACGCATCGATCGCAATCAGTTCTACAGCAAGCTGGGTAAAGCCCCTTCCCAAATCAGCATTTTTAGCTTCCACAACTAAGAGTTTATGGGCTGCATGGAGATAATAGTCAAGTGAACCTTTTAATTGTTCTGTAACAATTAAAGGATATTCAATTCTAAGTTGGGCGTGGGTGTAATGAACAACATCCAATAAAATTGGGGCAATTAGTAACTCTCTACGGGCTGCCTCACTAGTCAAACTAATATATGGCAAACTCTCCTCAATCCTAGATTTGAGATTTGCGAGTCTGTCTAATTCAATGCTGGACTTTTGTAGATTGAGAGAGGAGCGTTTTAAAGAATAGCCGAATTCAGCCAGTATGTCTTCTGGCTCGAATACCATCTCAAAATAACTTCTGAAAGTGTAGGAGTTATTTGGTTGAAGGATGGGAATTTTGCTCATAGCTGCATGATTAAATTTCCAACCGCATCAGATTTTCAAACGGATACTGATTTTTCCATCGGTAAGCAGTGAAGTACCCCTTTTTGCTTCGCTGAAAAAGGGGCTTCCAATTTCAACTATAACAACGACGGTCTTATTCGTCTTTTGGGTTTCCCGTCTCATCCGCTATTGCCACGTTAGGAATTCCTATTTCTAGGAGTTCGGAGTAACATATTTGCTACCTCTTCAACAACTTCCGCCGCAGATTATCCAATGCTGCATTCGCACTCACATGACGAATTAAAGCTCGACCTCGCACTGTGCCAAACTGATACTCAAAACTCGTCACTTCATCCTTTGGCCCAGCTAAACCAACGTAAACTAAACCCACCGGCTTCGTATCTGTCCCTCCAGTTGGGCCAGCAATACCAGTGATACTCAATCCCCAAGTTGTTGCAAGACGAGTTTTGACTCCAAGTGCCATTTGTTCTGCAACGGTAGCACTTACCGCCCCAAATTTATCTAAATCTTCTGGGTTAACCCCCAGCAGCCCAACCTTCACCGAATTGTCATAAGAAATTACTCCACCCCAAAAGTAATCAGAACTCCCAGAAATCTCAGTCAACATTTGCCCTAAACCGCCACCGGTGCAAGATTCTGCCACTGAAAGCGTTTCTTTTGATGCCCGCAATAACTCACCGACCACGGAAGCAGGGGTATCATTATTAACGCCGTAAAAATCTAGTCCGGAAATTTCTTTAAGTTGTTTTTCAATGGGCGCAATTAGTTCTTCTGCGGCTGCTTCTGAATTTGCTTTAGCAGAAACTCGCAATCTTACTTCCCCCTTACCTGCATAAGGGGCTACTGTGGGATTTGGCAACTTCAAATAGGAAGCAACCTTTTCCGCCAAAGCAGATTCACCAATACCCCAAAACTTTAAACTCCGGCTGTAAATAATTTCTTTACCCCAACCTTGACTTTTGAGAAATGGTACGGCTGTTTCTTCCCACATTGGATGCATTTCACTGGGAACACCAGGAAAGGTGAAAATTGTGATTTCAGGACGGGGTTGCCAAATGATACCGGGTGCTGTTCCAGTGGGGTTGGGGAGAATTTCTGCACCTTGGGGAATTAAAGCTTGCTTGCGATTACTTGGTGACATAACCCGACCACGTTGGGCGAACTTCTGGGTTATGTCTTCGATAATTCCTGGGTGTTCTACCAAAGGGGTTTTAAAAAAATCGGCGATGGTTTCGCAAGTCAGGTCGTCTGGTGTCGGGCCGAGTCCACCAGTAAAAATAAGAATTTGCGCTCTGGAAATAGCAATTTCTATAACTTGCTTCAATCGTTCTGGATTATCCCCAACCACTGTTTGATAGTAGTGGGGAATACCTAGCCGCGCTAATTGTTGCGCCAAAAATTGAGCATTGCCGTTGAGGATATCTCCCAACAGCAGTTCAGTACCAACACAAATAATTTCTGCACTCATTGGAATTGGGAATTGGGAATTAGCACCTCACCTAACATACCCGATGGGAGAAAG
>CAZZZY010001017.1:0-2327 GCA_964658545.1 uncultured Acetobacteraceae bacterium
ACCCCACAAGAGTTATGTTTAATTCGATTATGCAAATTAGATGTTTTTTAGCTTATCAACACTGTTGAAATAGCTCTTTAAAGCTTTTTGAGGCTGCTTCAGGTTTGGCAACAATTTCGACAATTTTATTGCGTGCATCTGCTTCAAACAGCGCCTCAACAGCAACTTGAGCAACTTTTTGCCTGGGGATGCTACCGTCAAACAGTGTATCAGCACTCTGCATCACGATCGCATCGAGGTTATCTTCATTCTTCAACCCACCAGGTCGCACAATCGTATAAGTAAGACCACTGTTCTGGATATACTCTTCAGCTTGCTTTTTCCACACCAAAATCAGCCAAAACAAGTTCAGTGGATGAAATAACTGCGAAGTACACAAAGAAGAAACTAAGACAAGATGCTCAATCCCCTTTGCCTTGGCAGCTTCTACTAAATTTTTAGTCCCTTCAAAATCCACTTTATAGGGGCCAGTAGGGTCAAAACTAGGTTTTGCACCAGTAGCAACCAACAAAACTGTGCTATCTCCCAACGCAGCAGCCAGACTTTCTGGCTGTAACACATCGCCTACAACCAACTCGGCTTCAGGAGACAGAATACCCCTAGCTTTCTCTATATCCCGCACCAAAGCCCGGACAGGAATATTCCGCGCTATCAACTCTTGCACAATCCGGCGACCTGTTTCACCTGTTGCTCCTGCTACCAATGCTTTCATGAGAAATGCTATCCTGGGAAACTATTGTGTGCTTGTTCACTTATTTATTTTAGTAATTCTATGGAGTTGATGGCAGATTAATGAGGTTTTGGTCAAAATGGGATATTAGTGTGAAATGATCCAGACCCGTGGGGAACTATTAATAAAGACGAACGCCAAAATATACAGTAATGCATTTATGCTTTCAAGACAAGGCGAATATAAATCCTGGGAAATAACAGAAGCAGTTTTACCTGTAGCCTCCAGCCAAGAAGAAGCTAAGGACACATTAACACAAGCAAATGTAGCGACGATCACAAAATTTTACGGTCGTTATCAAGATTTTATGGAAATGCCTGCCCCAGCAGAGAAAGTTGCTGAGTATCTTAATGCTCACGCCTCATGGTTTTCTCATTGCGCTGAACCGATGAAAGTGCAATTACTTGGGGAAAATGGCTATGCTTTAGTAATTGGTCGTTTTGGTGCTTTCGGTTATGAAGTAGAACCGAAAATTGGTTTGGAATTGTTGCCTCCAGAGGAGGGTATTTACCGCATCCGTACAATACCCATTCCTGATTACCAGCCACCTGGTTATGACGTAGACTATCGGGCATCTCTACAGCTAATAGAAAACCATGCTTGCAGTAGCATTGGGGAGGTTACGAGAGTTGAATGGGAATTAGATTTAATAGTTGATCTGCACTTTCCCCGGTTTATTCAGCGATTACCAAAGTCTATAATTCAATCTACAGGCGATCGCTTACTTAACCAAATCGTCCGCCAAGTCTCCCGCCGCTTAACTCGCAAAGTTCAGCAAGATTTTCAGAAATCTTTAGAAATACCCCTTCCTGAGAACTCCAAACAAAAGCGGTGATTTAACAGTCCTTTGTCATTGCTTATACACTAATGACAAAGGACTAATGACGTAACCTTTCACACTCCCCCCTCCTTCTCAACGATAAGTCAAGAGTTTTGACCATTTTACAGGAGGGGAGTGAATAATTACCAAATGACTACGCTTTAGTAAGAAGTCTTTGGACAATTTGTACACCAGTAACAGCCTGCCAAGCAAAAAGTCCCAAAAGCGTGAAATTTAGCAAAATATGAGTTGCACGCGCCCAATTTGCCCCTTTCTGCATATAAGGCGACAAAGCCGCAGAAAATGCAATCAGACCCACCATGCCCAATCCTGCCAGCAAGTGAGGCCCTACAAATAACTTGCCATTATTGATGTAGGTGACAGCCATCGCACCGATCGCACCTGCTACCATCAAACCTAAGAGTATAGACCCGATTTGGTAGTGTCTGAGGTTATATCTACCTTTAATCAGTTCTTTCTTTTCTTCCCCCTGAGCATTTCTGGTACGCTGTACTTGCAGTCCCAAGTAGGCAGCATAAATTGAGAGTGCTAATAGTGCCCACATAAGCACCGGATGGAAGAAGTTCAGCCAATATTTCACCGACGCAGAAAGTTCCAGACTCATAGTGTTCCCGCCTAATTATTAAATCTTCATAAAAATTAGCATAACTCTATTTGATGTGCTTAAAGTTGCACAAATTGAATAAATTAGGGCATTGGGAATGGGGCATTGGGCATTGTTATTCTTCTCCTGCCCCTGCGCCCCTCTGCCCCTGC
>CAZZZY010001018.1:0-2326 GCA_964658545.1 uncultured Acetobacteraceae bacterium
GATGGAAAGTTGAGAATGAAGGCAATAACGTTCTGAAAAATCACGGTTATAACTTTTATGAAGCTGTAGAGCCTGAAGAAGATGCTGAATTATGAATGCGTTCATCTTCTGGCTCTGCCTTCAGCGTCTCTCAATAAGCAATGCCTGCGGCAGGCTAGGTCTACGCAGTTGCCAGTTACATCCAAAACTTACGTTGCAATCAACTCAAAGCAAATAGCATTGAATTAAAGGAGGTGGAAGTATGAACCAACCACCTTCTAGAAGACGGAAAAAAGCCACCCCTGCCGCATCTGATGACAGCACATTACCAAATGACCTTGCAGAAAAGGATATCTCCCTTCAGGAAAACGCAGGTTCAGCAATAATTACAGTTACTGCTGTTGAGGTCGAGGAACTGACCGAAGAGGAACAAAGCGATCGCCTTTACCTAGAGCGGCGTGTGGAGAGAGCAGTTTTTGAGGCGGGAAAGGCACTGGCACAATTGCGCGTTCGTCCTTGACGTTGCCGGAGGCATCGCAGGCTTTACCGTTCCACCCACAGCACTTTTGAGGAGTATTGCAAAGACAGGTTTGGATTTGAGCGTCGTCATCCTTACAGATTAATCGAAGCTTCGGCTGTGTTTGATAACCTAATGAAAATGTGTCCAAATTGGACGCAAAATGAAGATGATCCTGATACAGTCCACTCCGAGCAGCCACAAATCTTGCCTACCAGCGAAGGACAAATCCGACCCCTGACTAAACTTGAAGCCCACGAACAGCAAGAAGTGTGGCTAAGAGCAGTAGAACTTGCTGGCGGGAAAGTACCGACTGGTAGAATCGTCAAAGACGTGGTGCAAAGGATCATGGAGAGAACCAAAGTACCCAATACCTACCAGATAGGTGAAGTGTGCCAAATTCTTGTTAAGGACAACCCCGAACTCAGGGGTAAAGGTGGGTGTTGGGCAATTGTCAGCGCAGTGAATGACTTTAGTTGCACCGTGAGAGTCTGGGATGGAGAGTACACCGTTGGCTTGCAGTACCTCAAATCTTACAATTACTTGCCTGCCGAATGTGAGCAGATCCACTCTTTGAGCGATCGCATCAGTCGAGTCTATTCCGACTCACTGGAGGAAACAGTCAAAAGTCTGTTGCAGTCGTTGGGGAAGGTGAATCGTCCTTATTTTACTGGTGTGGAAGAGAAATTGTTGAATGTTCTGGAGTCGGAATATGGCAGAGAGATAATACCCTAAACAATTTTGGCAATTTGGCATCCAATGTCTTTGGGTTCCAGTTTCAATGGAGTTAGCAACGCAACGGGACAACAAAGAAGTTGTACGAAGGATAAGATAAAACTTTCCGCTTCTGGTGTCCCGTGCTACGCCAGTTGTAAGCGTGAGTGCTGTAGAATCGCTCTACATAATTAATAAAGCGCTCAACAGAGTTTAGTTAAGGCTCTACAACTGGCTAAGGAACAAGCTTCAGCTTAAGAGGAAGATTGATTGTGAATTTTGCAAAGAGCGATCGCTGGTATATTTGTAATTGAGGTAAAAGTAGCGATTAATGCCAGCTTGTCCACTTTTACCCCTAGTTAACCAATGGATCTGTATTTCCCTGACAAATCCATGCTCCCCAGTAAAAGGGATGTTCTAATGGTGTGTCTTTTTCTTGACAATCAATTCTAGTATTGATCGATAACTCTTTGACCGCTAAAAGCTCCTTTAGTACTTCCAGACCCAAAGCTGATTCGCGCAATTGTTTAACTGTAATTCTACGTATATAATTCTGAGCAGAATGTCAGCACCAAGTTTTTGTGTTTGGACTGTTCACAAAGGAATGAACGTTCGCTATAAGCAGTATCTCCCACCAATACGCACAATTTTTCAGACCAAGGGAGTGATGTATCGGACATGACAGATTGAATTTGGTCACTGGCGACACCAGTACCACTTTGATCAAGGGATACCCTTTCTCCAGATAAGGGAATTGCCCAAGCTGCATGACTATCAGTCTTTTTCTCTTGTAAGATTGAAAGTACCGAGTAACAATGACCAATGTTAATAGGTTTGTTACCTTTTATTGTATTTGGCTGGTAAATATACCCGCGTTCCGGCAAAGTCCTGGCGTAGGGACGTTCTAAGCTTCATAAGCAGGGAAAAGAACCTACCCTTGCTCAAGTTAGGAAACTTTTAACCAAACCAGGATATACACGGGATCAATTTTTTCAAGATGCCTTATTTAAAACTCGACAGGAACTCGGCTATGAAAATTGATATACCACGATAATCATGATATAGAGGTGGTGGCGCGGTGTGTTCGATGGCCATAAACAGTTGTTTATGGCAATG
>CAZZZY010001019.1:0-2323 GCA_964658545.1 uncultured Acetobacteraceae bacterium
TCTAAAATTCTTAGTCAATTCGGGAGGCAATTGATTTGTCTGCTAGCAGCACCTTAGAAAAAGGGAGGCTCATCCGTGGCGCAGTTTCAGATTGAATGTGTAGAGTCGAATACTGAAGAAAGTCGGAACCATTACAGTAAATTTGTTTTGGAACCTCTAGAACGCGGTCAAGGAACAACGGTTGGCAACGCACTGCGGCGGGTTTTACTGTCTAACCTAGAAGGTACAGCAGTCACAGCAGTGAGGATTGCAGGCGTTTCACACGAGTTTGCTACAGTTCCGGGCGTGCGGGAAGATGTGCTGGAAATCATCATGAAAATGAAGGAAGTTATCCTAAAAAACTATTCCTCGCAGCCCCAGATTGGTAGATTACTCGTTAGTGGTCCAGCAACAGTCACTGCGGCGCATTTTGATTTGCCCAGTGAAGTAGAAGTTATCGATCCGACTCAGTATGTAGCCACCATCGCTGAGGGTGGGAAGTTGGAAATGGAATTTCGGATCGAGAAAGGTAAAGGCTATCGCACCGTAGAGCGAGGACGTGAGGAAGCCACATCGTTGGACTTTCTTCAAATCGACTCTATATTTATGCCGGTGCGAAAAGTCAACTATAGTGTTGAAGAATCTCGTGGGGAAGGCTTGATTCCAAAAGACCGACTACTGTTGGAAGTTTGGACAAATGGCAGTATTTCCCCCCAAGAAGCACTATCTTCGGCTGCTGGGATCTTGGTAGATTTATTCAACCCGTTGAAAGATATCTCCCTAGAACCAACAGACACAGGTTCGGATATTCCAGACGACCCAACTGCCCAGATACCCATCGAAGAGTTGCAACTTTCTGTGCGGGCATATAACTGTCTCAAACGCGCACAAGTTAACTCTGTGGCAGATTTGTTGGACTATACCCAAGAAGACCTCTTAGAAATTAAGAACTTTGGTCAGAAGTCAGCAGAAGAAGTCGTGGAAGCTTTGCAGCGACGCTTGGGCATCACCCTGCCAATGGAAAGAGGCTCTAAACACCCTTAAGAAAAACCGTTCATAATTCATAGTGCATAATTATGCGTCACCGTTGTCGCGTCAAAAAACTCAGTAAACCAGCCGATCAACGCCGTGCTTTACTGCGATCGCTCGCCACCGAGCTGATCCGTCATGGTAAGATCACCACCACTTTAATTAGAGCGAAAGTTCTCCGAAGTGAAGTGGAAAAAATGATTACTCTAGCCAAAAATGGCTCCTTATCAGCACGCCGCGAAGCCCTTGGCTATATCTTCGACAAACAACTGGTTCACGCTCTATTTGAGCAAGCTCCGACTCGATATGGTAATCGTCAGGGCGGTTATACCCGCATCCTGCATACCGTACCGCGTCGGGGTGATAATGCAAAAATGGCAATAATTGAATTGGTTTAAGTCATTAGTCATTGGTCATTCACAAATGACTAATGACAAAGGACAAAATCTGTATGTTAGAAAGCCCCCAGCCTACACAAACTCATCGAGTAGCCTTGGTAATCCAATACCTGGGCACTCATTTTCATGGCTGGCAACGGCAAAAAAAACAACGGACAGTTCAAGAAGAGATCGAAATAGCGATCGCCACTATTCTTGGGCATCATGTAACATTACACGGTGCCGGGCGAACCGATTCTGGAGTTCATGCTGCTGCTCAAGTAGCCCATTTTGAAGCTACAGGTTTAATTCCACCTCACAAGTGGGCAACAATCCTCAACAGCTATCTGCCGCCAGATATATTAATCAGGGCTTCAGCTAGTGTAGATAACCGTTGGCACGCTCGCTTTAGTGCAGCCTATCGACGATATCGCTACACAATATACACTGAAGATCGGCTTAACTTGTTTGTAAGACCCTTCAGTTGGCATTATTATTATGCACCCCTAGATGAATCCTTAATCCAAGCTGCCCTGAAACCTCTCTTGGGAAAGCATCACTTAGCTGCTTTTCACCGTGCAGGCTCAAAGCGATCGCATTCCTGGGTAGAGGTACAAGCAGCAGAGTGTCGTCGCAGTGGGCCATTTATCCATATTGAAATACAGGCAGATGGATTTTTGTATGGCATGGTACGGCTGTTGGTAGGGATGTTGGTACAAGTAGGTTCTGGACAACGGACACTTTCTAGTTTCACTGAACTCTGGAAAGAGCAACGCCGGGAAGAAGTAAAACACGCCGCCCCGCCTCAAGGCTTGTGCTTGTTGCGAGTCGGCTATCCAGATTTTCCCTTTCCAAAAGAGATTTGGTACGACACCTTGCCAAAGTTCGTCACTAGTCAAGAGTCATTAGTCATTGGTTCTTAGTAACGACAAATGACA
>CAZZZY010001020.1:0-2313 GCA_964658545.1 uncultured Acetobacteraceae bacterium
CGGGAACACTGAGTGCTGGCTTATTTGGAGTATCTGCCCAAATTAGTGAAGGCAAACAGAAAGTATACCGCTCTTTAGAAGAAGCTGACCTGAAATCACTCAAACAGCATTTGCAAGGTGAAGCTGTTTATGATTATGTCACTACTGCGATCGCAGCTAAACGCCGAGTTGCTGATTACGTGAATCGGCTACCAATGCAAGAGCGCCCCCGGTGGATAGCTGAATATCAGTTGCAAGGGTTGGTTACGCTCCCAGAACCACCAGCACAACAATCACCTTCACCGACTGGTATTCCCAATCCCGATATTGCTGACATTGATGAAGAGTCGGTGCAGTCCGTGATTAATCCGGGTGCGATGAAAATTCTGCAAGCCCTAGCAGCTAATTATCCTGAGTACATCAGAATTGATGGTGCTTGGATTGATGAACTATGTGATGCTGCATCTAATCAAAATATGACTCTTCGCAGTAATCACCATTTTTACCTTTCTGGTGGAACACAATCTGGCAAATCAACTTTAGCAGGAGTGATTATCAATAAAATTGGTGCAAAATCTCAAACACCAGCAATTGTCATCGGCAGCGATCCAAAAGATGATGTCACCAGATGGCTGTGCAAGTTTAGCCGTAAGTTTGACGGCATGAAAGAATTAAGAAATTGGATCACCTTTGCCACAGACCAAATTGACAAGCAGAAAGCCAGAGTATCAATTGTTGGTGGTGAATGTCACGGTGTTCCTGAATTATTTCTTGCTCAAGATGAGGTGGACTCTGTATTTGGTGGAGGCAAGGGACTTCCAGGAATGGTTGATGCTGATACTGCCAAAGACTTGCAAGGTTTTTGGAACTATATCATCAAATTCACTGCTGGGTTAAAGGGTCATGGTTTATTTATGGGGCAGTCTCCACTCTCTGGAGAAACTGGATTTAGTCGCCCGTCCTTGAAAAATGTTTGCTTTATTGCGATGGGGCAAACATCGAGTTATATCCTTGACCATCCCCAAGACTTTGTAAACGTTAAAAAGGAGATTCTTGAAATCTTGCGGCAGGCTTGTGAAATGTTAGACAAAGCCGGAGTTCGATATGCCTTGGTGATTCCCACTCGGTCTAATCCCTTTGTTGCCCTAATCCCGGAATTTGATATCAAAGGTCTGGAACAAAAACAGGATTCTAAGCCGAATGCTGACACTATTAATAGTTCTAAAAATAATCAGCAATCCTCACAGCAGCAGGTTGACTGGTACGAAGAAATTAGAAAATGGGCAACAGAATTAGGAAGAAGACCACATTTTCAGGAAATTAAACAGAAGTGGCACGAATTAACGGGGCAAGAATTAAATGAAAAGGGGGTAACTCTATTACTAGAAAATCTCGGCTACCCAAACAATTAAACTGGAATGCTCGATATGGTAATCCCAAACAGTACAAGAAACAAGTAGCAATCGCTCACCGAAAAACTCACAATTATTGTGTAGTCTGTCTAACTAAGAAAAGTGAAGAGATTCATCACGCTTACTATGGCAATGATGTTATTGGTCAATCTACATTTCCTACGTGCTACCGTTGTCATAATGAGATTTGTCATAGTCCAGTCAACTGGATAAAAAGCCGTAGTAATCCTGTTTGGGGTAATCGCAATACTGACGAATTTATTACGAGATTGAGGCTGGGATATCAGCTACTTTATGGAGGTGTTATTTGGTGATTAAGCTATTAATAAAGTATGCGCCTGATTCGGTTGTGGATGCTGTGAATGATATTTCTTTAGCAGAACTGGACAAGCGAGGTTTAATAGTGTGGGCTGACGCAACTCCGCTAGAGCCACAAGCTGAAAACTCAGCATTTAATTTGGCTTCTCGTTTCACGGAAGTAACGCCTGATAATATATTAGAAATCTTCAAAACTATTGCTCAAATATACACTAGTTATGGCGACTGTTTAGCTCTCAAATACTTGATGGAATTATCGGCAGAATACTTTGGTTTAATTGGAGTTGAATAAAATGTATAACGAATACGACAATTTGAGTTTTGAAGAGCAATTACATCTGACTGAATCCCTTATCAGACGGCGACACAATCAGCAGATGTTCTTGCGCCGAAATGCCCAACTGTTGCAGCAGGAGTTGGAGCTTGAAGCCGAACTGTTAGAAGAGAATCCAGAGTTAGCTCAGACGATTCATTCTCTTAATATGCAGGAGATTCAGAGTAATCAGCGAGGGCTACAGAATGCAGGGCTATTTCATTCTAAATGTAGACGCGATATGGTAAGATGCAGCGCCAGTTATACTTCAAGCATCTATTACCGTGTCTG
>CAZZZY010001021.1:0-2307 GCA_964658545.1 uncultured Acetobacteraceae bacterium
GTGGGTTAGTACCTGGTGGAGTGGGTGGTTGATTAGGAGGGTAAGGACGATCTTTAAAAGGATTGTCAATAGAACCTGTTAAGAAGTCATTAACTTTAACAACATTAAATCTAGGACGACCATATCCAGCTTCCTGAATAGTCCAACCAAGTCCCAATGCTTCCCCAATTTTAGTTATTTTGTTACTTATGTCATTCAAGATTCCTCCAGTTGCACCGTTGACAGACTGTAATGATAATAGAACGAATGCTTGCGCCCAACTAGCCGCTTCATCTTTATACCAATCATCGGAATTAAACGTAGTTCCATCCCACAAATAAAATTCAATCTCAGCCGTGTAATCTAACTTAGCTGGTTTGGAAGTGGAATGAAGTTGAGCTTCATCGAATCGGATGCTCTTAACCTTAACCCACTGTGTATCGTCTCCTGTTCTACCTATTAAAAATGCTAACTCTTTTGATTCTGTAGATTCAAAATATGTTGGATATTTTAGAACGTTTTTCTGGTCGAAATATTCAAATCCTTTAATTAATCCTCCGCCAAGATATATAGAGTCATTTCCTTCTCCTAACAGCATTTCTGATGCTACTGGTACTATTTCACCCTTCGCTATCTTGTCCAATACTATTTCGTTCAGAGCTGCTTTTAAAGCCTCATTTCTTGTTACTTTGTTCTGGAATTCTGAAGAATTTTTTACTGCATTAGAAATAAAAGTATCCGGAGCTAAGTATTGGATCTCGTATGGAGTTTCATAAGGATACGTTCCGTCTAGCCAAGAAGCATTCTTCCATTCAGATACTTGACCCATATTCTGGTTCTTAATTTTCTTAGCGATAGTATTGTCGAATATTTGGTCGTATATGTTGTCTTGATATTGATTTGAGCCATCAAAGGGAGGAGGTGGGTCGTCATTGTAAGGTTTTCCGACAAAGTATTCTAACGCTTGTGCTGCAATATCTGCTCCCAAGGATCTAATACATGAAGCGGCTTCTAATACAATATTTTCTGCGTCAGAATGGAACAGTGAGAAACTTGAAAAAGCTTTTTCTGGGGATGAATAATCAGTTTTATCTTCAGTTTCTGAGATAAAATTAGCTAATTTGAATGAAGAATCAGCATCATTTTTAATAACTGAGAAAGAATCAGCTACATCTTGGGAGTTGATAAACTGATTACTTGCTTGCAATGTGTTTACTAAAGTATTTTCTGCTGTAGTAGTGGGTGTTGAATAATTATTAAAGATGTTACTACCCCAAGCATCTAAGGCAACATCACTCCAGAGTTTAGTTGCAGAATGCGTGTAATCCCCAATATTAGCCAACTCTGTAGCACTTTCAGCCAAACCCTTTTCAAAACTTGTCCACGAACTACCAAACTGGTTTTGCAATGCTGTAGCAGCAGCCACCCACTCTGGTGTTAAGATATTGCCTCCCAAATACTCAATAAAATCGTTGTAGTTAATTGAAGAACCATCATCCACCATCTGCCGAGCCGTGATGATGCCCGCTCCCGTTTCTGACGGTGCTGTACCTCGTAGACGAATTATGCCTGTCTCACCAGGGCGAAGAATACCTGCTGGTCCTTCATTGCTAATTCCCAATAATGCCATTGAACCAAATTGAGCAAACCCATCTCCATCTTGAATGTTTTCGAGTAGGATATCTGGATTACTATTGACAATCATAATTGGAGCAGTGACATCATGTGTACCGCGATTGGCGTATGACACAATGATGTCGAAGCTATTTCCAATGGAAACATCAGATGGAGTTGTGACTGTAATCAATACATCATTTGGACGAGTCTCGACTACAGAGAATTTATCTTCTAGAACATTGGTAACAACCTCGGCTAGAATTTGATTTTTTGTTACTCCATTAGCATCGACTTGGGGAACTATCTTAGTAGCTATTTGCGAAACCTTGATGTCATAAGTTCCTATTGCTGCGTTTTTCAGGTCAAAAGTAGCAAAAACTTCAGTAGAATCCTCAAACCAAACATTCTCAGCGACAATCGATTTACCAGTACTATGAATTAATTCCGCTGTCATGTAAGGATTAAACTTAGCACCATCAATCTCCAGCGTAATCTTACCACCGCGATCGCCCACAGTTTGACCAATCGATGTAATGCCGAAATCAATTGTTTTTGCTTCAATTATGTAGTTATTCGCCAACCCCGAGACGGTGGTATTCTCATCTATTACGTTACTAACCCAGTCTGGTGCTTTAACTGCACGGGCAAGGACATAATAAGTACCAGCTTCGGTAAAGGGTACTATTACTTGCTGGTCAGCAGTGACATTCT
>CAZZZY010001022.1:0-2304 GCA_964658545.1 uncultured Acetobacteraceae bacterium
AATCCTCCAAAACCCAATAATGCATAAATAGGGGCTTCTAATGTTTCTACTGAATCAATATTTTGAATGCGTATCCAAGTCTCTCTCTTTTCTAACCCAGTTTTTGTTGTTCCTTGAAGGGTGTCACCTGTAACTTTGACAATAATTGTTCCTCTTGCTGGAACTAACACGTTTCCCCAAACTTGGGCTGGAGCGCCTGTGATTTCAACGACTTGCTGATTAGTTCTCATGTTTGTACCGTTCATTAGATGCCTCACCTGATGTTTAAAATTGCAATCAACAGTTGGATGTATAAACTAGAACAAGTGGGCTATTGGAGCTATGCTTACCGCTCACATCAAAACTGAGCAAACAACTAATTCCGCAAATACTTAGCCAATAAATCTTGCGTGCCCATCTCATCAAGCTTCTGCTCAATCAGCTTCATCGCCATCGGCGACGGTTTAAAGTGTCCATTTTCCCAACGATTAATTGTGCTATATTTAACACCTAAACTGATGGCAAACTGTTCTTGCGTCAGCCCTAAGGCAAGCCGTAGCTCACGAATGAACTGACCCACCTCTGGCTGGTTGATAGCCAAGGGTTTTTTGATAGTCATGGCGCAAACTTGACCTACTAACCTACTAACTTAAGTAGCATATGCTATATGTTTGTCACATCTTACTCATGCTTGAACGGGTTTAACTTCAGCGCATATACGTAAATTATGTAAAATTATTTGCTCTGAGTAGGAATATTTTTTAAGTGATGTTGAAGCTGTATTTTTAGAGTCAAAGTTGATAGGGGAGTGCAATCGCCTGTTTTCCCCCCAGAAATAAAAGCTGTTAATAAGTTATTTGACGCAGCTTGCGCTCGCCCCCAGCCCCCACTTTCCCCCAGAACCCCCGGCAAGTAAAGACCTGAAGAATCACTTGGCTGGGCATGGACATAGCGGCTGGTGGTATGCGCTCGATGTATGCCCCAAAGTCTGCTTTATCGGTGATTCGTTCTCAGTGTCTCATTAAAAAGGCGATCGCACCCCAACCAACAAAACTTTCATCCCCACAATTTCGGGTGGGGACTATCAGTAAACCAAAAAGTTTTGCCAAAAGGTCGAACCACTAGGGATACAAGAGATATAACCAATAAATAAGTACAGGGAAGCAAGTATTATCTAATACTCATTACATAAAAAATAGTTATCATATTTTACAGGAGGTCAAAATATGAAATGATCAAAGTAGTGTGTCGTATATTGGCTCTCAAAAATTGACTGTTTCATCTCATCGAATTGCCAAGAGTAGCGAGTCTACAGAAGAACCGATTTTAACAGACTCAGAAACCCTAGAGGAAGTTATTGAATGTTTAGTAGAAAACTTTTCGATTGAAACTCAAGGGGTATGTGACCAACAAACTTTATTTGAGATTCTCATCAAAGCAGCTAGCAGTGGGGATAGTATTGAGAACACTGCTAAATTATTAAAGAATGTTCCGACAGCCAATGATATTAGATATCATCTCAATAAAATCAATAATTTTGAAGAATTAGAGACGCAAATTAAATCTAATTTGCTATTATGGTAAACCAACATTACAGGAATTACCTTACATATATCGAAGTCAAGCAAAATCTGGTACTCATTCATTTTACGCCTATGCAACTTTATATGTAATTACCAAAAATAAGCGCGTAACTCTTGCTATTAGAGGAGTTCGCCAACTAGATACCAGTGTCGCTATAATTACTTATTTATTAGCAGAACTTGACTCCCTTAAAATAAATGTAAAAAAGCTCTACCTAGATAGAGGCTTTTTTAATACTCCTGTAATCAGATGGTTGCAGGCATTAGATATTCCATTTATGATGCCTGCTGTTAAGACAGGAAAGCAAGGAGGAATCAAGCAACTTTTAAAGGGTAAAAAAAGTTATAAAACTACCTATACTTTTTATTTGAGACAAAGATGATTCAGTCACCTTTGACTTATGGATTGTCTGCAAATATAGAAAAGGGAAGCGTAATAAGCATGGAGTTCAATACTTTGCTTTGTTTGCTTGCTCGTCTTGAAAGAAAGTATTTCATGAACGAGTAAGCTTTTCCTACCTAAAATTTTTTTGGACAACCGATACATCTTTGCACATGGCGTGAGTTAGGCATAGCGTAGTTTACGCCACAGGCATCCCAACAAGGCTCCTGGTTACGCCACGAGCAAACTTCATTAGCGATCGCAACACTTCATCCTGGACTTTCGCCTACCCCGTCCCGACACTGTTTAATAGCTTTAAAATCTGTAGCGCTTATCCTGTATAGCTTAGAGCTTTTCTTA
>CAZZZY010001023.1:0-2300 GCA_964658545.1 uncultured Acetobacteraceae bacterium
ACAATTCTCTGTTACCTAAACTACCATCAGCCAATCGCACACCACAGACCTACACCCGCCTCCAAAGTTAACCCAAACCTGCCACTGCCCCAGGTATGCGTTCCAGTAAGGTTCACCATCAGTAACGCCGATAGCTTTGCCTACCTTGGAGACTAGCTGTCCCTTGTTGAAGTCAGGTTTCCAAATCGAATTCTCCCCAGCCTCTAATTGTGATTTCGCCCGTTTAGCATCACGTTTTGTCAAAAAGTCCCGCCCCAGTGTCATCAAGTAGGTAACTCGGTTAGGGGTAATAGCTGGGGACTCGTATTTGATAGGCTTATCAGTCTGCTGTTGACTTTCTTTGTCCCAATAAGCATGGGGGTAATCGGGTTTCAGCCGTCCCCAGTCCATTGCAATACTTGTCGGGTTTTGGGGAATGGGGTTGCGGGAAAGGGGAAAGAAAAAACCTTTAACCTTTTCCCAAAACCCAATTCCGAGTTAAAAATCCACAAAGCGAGCAGTATTGCAGTCCATTGGTTCTCAGTTGTTGAGGGGTCAAGTCCACTAACCCACCATGCAACGGCAGAAGCGTGGGCATATCTTTATTCTTTTATTTAATTACGCAAAAAATGAATCTGTCTGGGGTGAAAGTATTTGATGTTAATTTTCATATAATTCAACCACGGGTAAACCTTTTTTGGGAATACTACTGAGAAAGCGCTCTCGAATTAAATCTAATTTATAGTTAAAAATTAAACTTAATATGCCAAATAAAACTAGTATAACAACTATGTTTATAGGAAGATTAATTCCGATTAGTAACAACGCTAAAATCGTCAATCCAAGCGTCAAGTTTTGACAAAAATTTTGGACTTTATCTATTAAAACTAGAGATTGCCGACAACTAGGACAATGTTTTGTATGTCTGTGCCAGATATCATATAATTGCTCATCATTTAATTCCTGAAAAGGTGCTTCTGCTACTCCCTGCCATACAGGTTTACCACCGGCAAACTCATCTAGCCATTTCCGAAAAGTAACGATGCCAACGTCAGCTACTGATGGCATAAAATATGACTTTTGCCAAGTTCTATTTCCCACAGATTCGTTAACAGCTTGGGAGTGCATCATTGATAAATCTTGGTTACTCAACTTATAACTAGATGAATGTTTTAACCCAGTTTGTAAATATTTGGGCAGAAGCTCAAACCAGAAATTACGTTTTTGTGGAAGGCCATCAGCAATAAATTTACCAATATGTTTACAATAACCAGGTTTAGTAGGTATAAAATACAACTGAAACAAAGCGGATTTACCGCTAGAATATTTGTAGATTGTTGTATTAGAACAAGGTGGAGTGAACTTCCGAGTTGCATCCATATCTTTGTTAAAAATATTGTAACCAGAATGCTTTAAAATAAAACCGTCATCAGCAAATATTTCTCCCATTACTCCAAAATATTGTATTGGGATGGCTCTGTCTGGAGAAAATCCAGCAATTCCTTCATGCAAAAATTGGGCGTGAGAAGGATCAAAACTACTTTCAACAGAGATAATATAATCAACAGGAACTTCTGACATAAACCAATCGCTTAAAGAGCTATCAAGTTGAGATTCTGGCATCAGGGCAGGTTGCTTTGAAGCACTATCTTCAAAAGCAGTAGGACTATTATCTGCCCAGATCCATAATAATCCTTGTAGCACTTGAGTAGGGTATGTTGTTACTTGTGAGCGCTCACTATTACAAGCAGTTATTAAAGCCTTTTCATCACTCAACATGGGAATATTTGTACATTTTCCTGCCCCATCAAAACACCAACCATGATGACGACATCTTAGGTTTCCATTTTCATTGATACTTCCTAAAGATAATTGCGCCAATTTATGTGGGCAAGTATCATCCATTACTACCCAATTTTGATGTTTGTCTCTCCAGATTACTAGCTTTCTTCCAAGCAAAGTGGTGGGAGTCGGATGAGAGGGTTCCAGATAGCTGACGGGAGTTATTGGATACCACTGTTTAGTCCAGGAGAAGTTAGTTATCATCAAATTAATTATTGTGTATCACCAAGGAACCGTGGTAGAAAATGACGTTGGTGTGCGACTAGAATTTTTGTGAGGCTCATAGACACCCCCCATAGTTAATAATCCCTGGATGCTGGATAAGAGTTAGTTCTTTTTACTTGGGAGGAACTGACCTTTGAGCGATCGCTTTCTGTGCCCAACTTTCTCACGCCATCTATTCAGTCTACTGCGGGGCATCGACATAGTCTTGGAAGCTGGCGATGATCTGGGTGGCCGAGTCAAGACGAAATATCAGT
>CAZZZY010001024.1:0-2297 GCA_964658545.1 uncultured Acetobacteraceae bacterium
TATCGCTTGTCGCTCAACAGGGGTATGTGATGGTGGTGTCTGACGGGCATCGGTAATCAGCCAGTCTAAAGCAGCGGCTTGAACATCGATCGCAGCGCCAGTTTTATCGACGCAATAACGTCCAAATACCAGCTTATCGACTAACCGGACTCCTGGTCCCAGGCGCGACCATTCAAAAATCACACTGTTTTCGACTGTTGCACCACTACATATCCAACAATTGGGGCCAATCATCGCAGGGCCAACAATTTTAGCTCCGTCTTCTATTCTCGTCATGCCGCCAATGTAAACTGGGCCTGTGATATCCACTTTGTCCCAATTCACAGCGACATTTAAGCCAGTATAAATACCAGGAGAAATTTCATGACCAGGGATTTGCACGTTCTTAATTTCACCCAGCAATACACCACGAATCGCCCGCCAATAATCTGGTACTTTCCCAATATCTACCCATTCAAAGTCCATCGGGATGGCATAGAAGGGGGCTTTGATTTCTACTAATTTGGGGAACAATTGGCTCCCAATGTCGTATTCAACATCAGAGGGGATATAATTAAATACCTCTGGCTCAAAGATATAAATACCTGTATTGATGTTGGTGCTGAGGGCTTCTTCAGTTGAGGGTTTTTCTTGGAAAGCTTGAACACGTCCTTCTTCGTCAGTAACTACCACACCGTAGCTAGAAACTTCTTCCTTGGGGACAGATTTTGTAATAATAGTTGCGATCGCTCCTTTGGATTTATGCCACTTCACTGCGGCAGTTAAATCCAGGTCAATCAAAGCATCACCGCACAACACCACAAAGGTATCATCAAAAAAGGGTGAGAAGTCTTGGATACGCCGCATCCCTCCAGCAGAACCGATTGCTTCCCCCTCCAGTTTCCCTTGGTCATCAATTTTCCCTTCAAAGGAATAGGCAATCTGCACCCCAAACCGTTGACCATCACGAAAATAGTTTTCTATTTCTTCAGCCAAATGACTAACATTGACCATAATCTGGTCAAATCCATGTCGCCGTAACAGTTCCAGCAAGAACTCCATCACTGGCTTTTGCAGGATGGGAATCATTGGCTTGGGAATTGTATAAGTAATCGGACGCACGCGAGTACCCTTACCAGCCGCGAGAATCATCGCTTTCATAAAAATTTATTCCTCAACCACAAGCCAGTTTACTTTCATCGAGTGATACTTAATCATCAGTTTTTATTTCTGCTCTAAGTCATCCCTCAAACAGGGATAACAGGAATTTAGTGGTTATTACAACCATCAATATACTTAGATGACAAGCGATCGCTTATCTTTTCAATTTACTCGGATTTTGGGACTGAATCGAAAATCTGTAAATTATCTGTAGGGCTAATTTTGGCTTTTTAGTTCATCGACTGCTCAAAAGGTTTACTGGTCTTAGCTGAATCTGTAAGTAGCCGAATTTTAATCTCATGGTAAAACTCCTCTTGAAATAGCTCTACTTTCGATTGAGCCGAAAGTAGTAGTAGCGCCCAGAAAACGCTAACTAAATGACTGTGTTTAGACTCATGTCCAGACCCATTTTGCTTGAGAAGCTTTGTTTGAGTCCACAACTCTACAAGTTGTTCTAGATTCAACCAGTTTTGTTCTGAATTTAGCTCCCTTGCCGATAAATTCAACACTTGTTCGAGTTCCCCAGCTACTTCCGTCAGATTTTCCTGGTGAGCTAATTCCAGCGCCTCTCGCATACTTTGGACGCTAGGCAAACGTCTAGGACGGATAGGTTTGCTGACTTTTTCTACTAGTTTTAGCTGGTTCGCCATAATCTGCAATTGTTTGATTAACTCTTCCAGAGTCACCCGCCGCTTTGGTGGCGGCATTGCCGATGGACGACGACGTAATTGCCGTTCTAATGGTAGACGATGACCTTGATGTGATATTCCGTCTTCATCTTCCAATAGGGCATCATCTAATACACCTTCCTGGATATCTCCTACTGTTGACAGTTGCATCAAGGTATTAGCTTTGAACAATACCAGCATTGATGCTGACAAAAAAGCCTGTCCAGATTGAGACAAATCCGCTTCATAGCCTCTTCCTATTGACTCCGGTGCCATCAGTTCTAAGTAACGGTCAATCACCTCAATCACTTGGACATCCCAAGGATCTATTTCTCCCTGTTTAGCTTGGTAAATTAGGTGTGTGATTGTTTCTAATAGCTCGGAAGCTTCCATCAATGGGTTCTAAGTTAATTAATGAGAATCGAAAAGACCATCACTATTGTGAATTGTAAGATCGTAATGTGCAACTTTTGACTTTTGACTTTTGAC
>CAZZZY010001025.1:0-2295 GCA_964658545.1 uncultured Acetobacteraceae bacterium
CTCTGAAAGAGAAGAGAAGGTATCGCTCAAAACCATGAGGCAAAAATCACCCAGCTATATCCTTTCCACTCTTGTAGTTCATAGCTCTGGGTTTCCTCTTGCCTATAGGGACTATTTTCGATTGCTTGGGTGCTTGTGGCGGACGGCATTGCTCACAAGTTTTGCGGTCGCACACCAAAAGTTTCTCGTTGTGTGGGTTGTTCGCACTGCTTACACACAAAGTTAAAAACGCGAGTATGAATTTCCCGCTTGTGCGCTCTAACCGTGTACTCTCTGACTTCAATAGTTTTGCTGGGCATCGGCTAATAAAATGGCCTTACTTCTTAATAATAGTTTTTCTTCAAATTTATGAAAGGTGTATTATCCCTAAAAGAGTGATAATTGCCCAGGTGAAATATTGCCTCGTCTGAATCGGTGGTAATGAAGATGGCAGCTACTACACAACGGGGCAAGGTTCTCTAAACGGTTATCAGACGGATCGAAATTGAAGTATTCCATCGACATTTGGGGTTGATTGAATGGCACTAAGAAAAGCTCTAAGCTATACAGAATAAGGACTACAGCTTTGAAAGTTATTGAACAGTGAAGGAGGAGTCAGGCGGTCGTCCTTGATGCAGTGTCATGGAAGCGATCGCTTCCGTGACACTGAAGTTTGCGGGAGCAGGCGGGCAGGTACGCCATCGCTGTTGCCAAGTTCTTGAGAGTGGAATCAGATGTACAAGTTGTCTAAAATTTTCTTGTAGGTAGGAAAAGCTTACTCGTTCATGAAATACTTTCATTGATACGAATAAGCCAACAACATAAATACCACTGTGACACTACGAATACAAATTCTCTCTTGATAAATTTAGTCAAAGTTTAGGATTGCCTTTTAAAGAATTGTTAAGTGAGTCTGCAATTAATATTGCACTTTCAGAACTAAAAATTAGATATAAAAAGCGATTATTTGACCCAATAGTAACACTTTGGGCATTTTTATCTCAAGTAATAGAAGCTGATAAAAGTTGTCATAATGCAGTAAGTAAAGTCATTGCTTATAAGGGAATGGCACTAAGAAAAGCTCTAAGTTATGCAGAATAAGCACTACAGCTTTTAAATCTATTGATCAGTGGAGCAGTGAAGAGATGGGTAGGTGCGATCGCAACGCTTAGACTTGCTGCCCATCGCTGAATGGATCAGGGCAAGGAGTAGAAATTCCATCAACTGATACGAGCGCTTATTGCCAAGCACGGTCGAGATTGCCAGAAAATTTATTAGAAAAGCTTTTCAATTACTCAGCACAAAATCTAGAAGAAAAAGTTGCGGAAGAATATTTATGGTGTGGTCGAAATGTGAAAGTAATAGATGGCTCAACAGTTTCCATGCCTTTATTCCCGAATTGTTAGCCGCAGCTTCAACAAAACGGCTTCAAATTTATTGTAGTTTACTTAAAGTTATTGCTCATAAGGCTGTTCCTGACCGTCCTGCTAGAAACGAACCACGAGTCCGTAAACGTCGCCCGAAAGCCTACCCCTTAATGAGCAAACCCCGGCATGAATTACGCAAGCAATTGCAAACCGCTTAACCCATAAGTGTTTCGGCTTTTCTTAGTGCCATTCGGATCGAAATTGTAGTGATGTACCTGAAGGTTATAAACCCGACGCTGACTCAAAGTTAATTCTGGTGGCTTTTCACCTGGGCGCAAACAAGAGCGTTCGCAACGAGAGCAACGCCAATCAGAAGAATTCTTTACAGCAGTAGCAATTTGTTTCCAATCAGGAGAGTAGCGAGTTCGACTCATATTTTATTTGAGGGGAGAACGAAATCATTCTAATTAATTAAGATACTCCTTAATATCACTTTTTTGACGGCGAAAAATAGAGAGTGCTTTATGTTCAAGCTGGCGAATTCTTTCTCGGCTTAAGTTAAGGCGTTCTCCAATTTGAGTTAGGCTCAGTTGATGGTCATTTTCTAGCCCGAAACGTAGAGTTAGTACTTCTCGTTGTATTGGAGCTAAGGATGCTAGCAACTCTTTAATATTCTGGCGCATCAGTGAAGAATTTAATTCTTCCAAAGGGGAAATCTTTTCGTCAGCTAAAAGTTCGCTTAATTCTGTTTCTTGTTCATTCCCAACGCGCATTTCTAGCGAAACTAACTTTCGGTCTGCTTGAATATATTCTCGAACCTGCTCTGGTTTAACCTTTAATTCTTCAGCAATTTCTACTACAGTTGGTTTTCGACCCAACGACTGGGATAATTCCCGTTGTATTTTCTTGATTTTATTCAGTTTTTCGTTGATATGAATCGGCAAACGAA
>CAZZZY010001026.1:0-2291 GCA_964658545.1 uncultured Acetobacteraceae bacterium
GGGGGAAAGAGGGTTTTCCGGTTTTTGCACAGATGTGGGAATCATAACTAATTAACCGGACATGATATCACTTACCCGAAGGGAAGCGATGAGATGAATTTTTGGGCGGTGATAGCGAGTCTGCGAGCGGAGGTAAAACGCTGACAGTATAAAGGTCTATTTCTCGTTTTGAACCATAGATTTTGCCCTCTCTCCAAACCTCTCCCCCACGGGGGGAGAGGCTTTGATACCTGGTTTTAATTTTTCTCTGGCTGTATGAAACCACCCTGCTCCCTTCCCTACCAGGGAAGGGGGGTTTTAAAGCCTCTCGACCCTTGCCTAACGGCAGGCTGACGCCAACGGGGAGAGGAATGGAAGTGGGGTCTTTTTCTTTTTCGGAGATGTCTAATCTTCGCAAACAACAATATCCCCGACTTCTCAAAAAAATCGGGGATTTAAGCTTTTCGATTTTTACAAATCAAATAGAATTGCTATTTGCCAAAAGCATCCTTGATGTTATCAACAGTGCGTTCAACAGCATTCTTTGTTTTGTCTACTGCTTTCTGTGTCCGAGCGGCATCTTCGTTTGCTCTTCTCTCAATTGTAGCCGCATCTCTCTTTGCTTTGCGCTCGGCAAAACTACCACTGTCTGTTGATTGGTCAACTTTATTGGCATTGTTCTTGGCAGTTTGCTTAACTTTATCTGCCGTATCTTGAATGAAATTCTTGGCTCGTCCAGCATCTTCACTGGCTTTATCTTGAATGCGATCGCCTGCATCTGACGATGCAATCAAGGTTGCAGCAGGATCAGCCATTGCTGAGGTGTTCGAGAAAAATGCACCTTGCCAAACGAAAGCGATCGCTAACATACAAAACAGCGTTGTAGCCATCCAGCGTTTTACTGTGGAAAGCTGTTTTGTCAAATAATTCAATTTCATAGAATACAATCTCATGTGATTTAGCATATTATTTTTACTGCATTTAGATTCTTAGCCATATCGATCCCTAGATAGAAGTTCTTACATCAATAGTATAGTTTTGAATTTTGCCTGGGAGCGAATGAAACCAGAAAGATATCAGTGGTAGCATAGTAGATTGCTAGATTTTCTGACGAACAGAGGTGCAATCAGATAATCTGCTATTACGCTGACATTAATTGCTGGATGCGCTGTGGTTCCTCTCCCAGCCAATCTGGATTTTGGGCAGTGCTATCAAAGATTGATGAAGTTTTGAAAGGCTCAAACTCACCGCTTGATGCGGCTTCTACCGTTTTTGCTAAGAGCGATCGCATTTGTTCGTCATTCATTGGCTGGAACGTCTGCACTGCTTTAAAGGCTTGCTCTAAAATCTCCATACTGTCAATTCCGGTAATCACAACCGAAGTGGGTAAATTCAAAGCATAGTGTAAACACTCAATTGGCGTTACTGTATTTGACCTTAAAAGAATACCGTTTGCCATGCTTTTCATTCCCAGAACGCCGATGTTTTGTTTAACAAGTTCTGGCACAACCAGCTTTGCAAAACTCCTGTAGTGAGCATCCATCACATTGAGCGGCATCTGAACTGTATCAAATTTAAACCCTTGAGCGGCGGCAACTTCCAGCATATGCAGGTGAACATGGGGATCTTTGTGCCCAGTGAAACCAATGTATCTGATTTTTCCGGCTTCCCGTGCCTCAATAAAAGCAGCATTTGCCCCTTCTTCGTCAAAAACTCGATGGGGGTCTTCGTACCGAATAATTTCGTGGTGCTGAACGAGATCGATGCAATCCACTTGCAGGCGTTGAAGTGATTCATCTAGCTGTTTTGCTGCTTCTTTTTTAGAGCGTCCGTCGATTTTCGTCATTAGGAAAACTTGATCGCGGTAGCTATCAAGCAGCGCTTTTCCCATCCGAATTTCGCTGACTCCACCGTTATAATCCCAACTGTTATCCATAAATGTGATGCCGCGATCAATCGCTGTTCTAACGATTCGGATAGCCAGTTGTTCATCAACATTTTTCAAGCCAATGTGCCAACCACCCAGTCCAATCGCAGAAACTTTCTCTCCTGTACTGCCGAGAGTTCGATATAACATTTCTGAATTTGGCGTAGTTCTTGACATCTGTTCTCCTTGTTTGCCAGCTATTACTTAATTACATATAGCTGTATGCCAATTCAAAGGCAAGGGAAAGTTGACAATATCTTGCTGAAGATACAGTTTTTGACCCAATCAGGAAAATACTGAAGAAGCCAAAATACCGATGGCAATTTCAGATGTGTGAGGTAGAGAGATTTGGGATTTTAGACTTGTCTTAAGAAGTAAAAAGTAA
>CAZZZY010001027.1:0-2289 GCA_964658545.1 uncultured Acetobacteraceae bacterium
AATGTATTTGTATCATTATTAAAGTTAAATGGTATTAAAGGTAAGCAAACTTCCGCAGGGTAGCAATTTGAGTACTATTTATAATCGCTATTACTTACTTGGTGCAAAATATTTGTGAAACTTAATTTATTTAAAAATTTTGACTCTCGACCCAGACTGATAATTGCTGTCGGACTCGCTGTATTAGTTGCAGTAATCCTTCCGCATTGGCTGCACTTACCCACTCGCATTCTCTGCGCTTGGAACTCCGGTGTTGACTTTTTCTTAGCCATAACATGGTGGAAAATGATCAGGGCTACTACAGCAAAAATTCGCCGTTATTCTGACAATGAATATGAAGGACATCTAGCTATATTTCTGCTGGTGATAGCTGCGGCTTGTGCTAGTGTTTTAGCCATTGGGTTTTTACTAACTGATAAAAAAGGGTTGTCAACAATTCTGCTTACCCTACATGTCATACTTTCAATTATGACTATTGTAGGTTCCTGGTTACTAGTGCATACGATGTTTGCAGTGCAATATGCACACAGCTATTACAAATGTATTAATCGTAATAATAGTGAAGAAATCACTGGAGGTTTAGATTTTCCTAATAACAACTATCCAGACTATTGGGAATTTTTATATTATTCATTTGTAATTGGCATGACTAGTCAAGTTTCAGATGTGCAGACGACATCACGCGATATGAGGCGCTTGACTCTGTTACATAGCATATTATCCTTCTTTTTCAATACCACCATTTTAGCTATGACTATTAATATCGTTGCATCGCTAATTTAAAAATTGCTTGACTCAGAGACGCAAAAATTCGTGTCTCTACACGCTTAAAATTGCCAATGCGATCGCTAGTAAACTGTTCCACAAATAGTTTTGATCGCCCTTATTTAGCCATTACTGCCAAATTCGCCACACATTCAGGAAATTGCCGCTTTAATGCTGGAAACACCGGACAAGGTGCTTGTTCTTGTAAATTCTCTGGTTTACTCCAAGTAAAGGGGGCTTTCTGGGCTGCTGACATCCACACCAGACGCTTGGCCCGTGTCATCGCAACGTAGAGTAAACGGTACTCTTCAGATATTTTCAACTGCTTTGCTTGTTCCCATGCTTGTGTAACATCTGGTATAGAAGATTCTCCGTGGAGAGCAGCACGAATTTGGGCGCGGGCTACTTCTGATAAGGTAAAATCTCCTAAGAACTGGCTTTGGGGAGGAACCCAAAATCTGCCAGGAATCAAGTTTTCGTGGAGAAAGGGAAGAAATACATAGTCCCAATCCAGCCCTTTGGCTTTGTGCATGGTAATAATGGTCAGTTGACCGCGACGAGTATAACGTTCTTCCGAATCCTCGGTTTCCACTGGTTCAAACCGTTCGGAACTGACGATTTCACTTAAAGCTGATAGCATTCCCCCCATTGAACTATTGCCAGCTATCTGCTGGTTTACGCGTTCTGCAAGTTTGTCAGCAGTTGCCAATTCTGCCTGGTCGTAATTTAAGGTCAAGGCGAGAAAAGAAATTAGCTGGTAAAGGGGCAATTCCAAGCGGGCGCGAAGTAAATTACGACATAAGCGTGCGGCTTTTTGGACTGTTTCTGCCTGGGGTGCTGCTAGGGGGCCAGGATACAAAAATTCTTCTGGTAGACTAGCAAGGGCGTTGAGGTCTTGGGTAGGAATTAACTGGCGCTGTACTAATGCTTCTAAGGCGGCTTTGAGGTAATCGGGGGAGTGGGGGCGATCGCAAAATTGCAGCAATGCTAAAATCTCTTGGGGAACATGAGAACGGCGATCGCGTTCTCCCACGTCGTAAAGTATAATATTATGCTCTTTGCACACAGGTGCTAGAGCCTCTCCTAACCATCTTCCTTGGCGATTTTCTCGCACTAAAATCGCGGCACTATTTTCTGTTGGGTCTTCACTAAATAACTCGATCACTCTTTGAGATAACAATTCAACGGTGTGATAAATGTCACGCGGGGTATAAAGTTCTAATCCCCGTCCTATTGGTGCGGGGTTGGCGTTCTTTTGCGGATCACCAGTTTCAACAGGGCGAATTGTCTGGAAGCGAAATGGTACTTGTCGATTGTCAGGAATCTTTTGTCCGTTATTGGTTTTTGCTAAGGACTGATTATTGATCCATTTGAGGGCAAAGTTAGCGGCTTCAATGATAATTCTAGTACTGCGACCGGCTTGATCCATTGTTGCTAATTGTTTGATGCGATCGCACTCTTCGCAAAATTGTCGAAAATAAATCGGATCGGCTGGGGTGAAGGTAGAGTTAATCGCCTGGTTTG
>CAZZZY010001028.1:0-2287 GCA_964658545.1 uncultured Acetobacteraceae bacterium
AATTCCCAATTCCCAATTCCCCAATAAAATTATGAGAAAACTTTACTTCTTACTTCCCGGTACAGATGGCAAATTTGCCTGTGGCGGTCTTTGGGCTGAGTTAAAAGCACTTAATCTGGCTCAGAATTTCTGTAGTGCTGATGTTGTAACTTATCGTCAACGAGAAAAAGATAAGCTTTTTATTGATGATTTACTCAAAGAGAAAAATTTAAGTGATGTAATTTTTGTGATCAGTTGGGGATTTGATATAGCTCAACTTGTGGCTAAACTTGAGCAATACAATGTGGTTTACCATGCACATAGTCCAGGTTATCCATTTAGGCTGCCTGCGAGTATTCCGATCATCACTGTTAGCCGCTATACAATGGGATACTGGGGAGAAAAATCACCCAATTCTCTTATTTATTATTTGCCCAATCAAATTTCTGATGAGTTTCAAAATTTTGGTCTGGAACGGGATATTGATGTTTTAGTTCAGGCTCGAAAATCTTCTGAGTATTTAATTAAAGAATTGATTCCAGCGTTGCAAAAACGTTGTAAAGTATTGGTTGTTGACTCATACATAGAGGATTTACCTGGACTATTCAACCGAGCTAAGGTTTACCTCTATGATTCGGCAGAGTACTGGGCACAACAGGGTGTTAGTGAAGGATTTGGTCTGCAACCAATGGAAGCTCTTGCCTGTGGTTGTCAAGTATTTTCTAGTGTCAACGGGGGACTGGCGGATTACTTAGATCCTGGATTTAATTGCTATAAGATTGCTGGATATTCCCAAGAATATGATGTGCAACGGATTCTAAAGGTGATTGATTCTTCAGTAGTTTTTAATTTGTCTGAAAATGTTTTGGTTGAGCATCGGACTGAAAATATTATTAAGCGCTTCCAAGTTATTCTGGATGAGTTAAATGAGTTTTTTGACCACAAAATCCAGCAGCCATCTAATATTAAGAGTTTGACGAGAATACGTGTAACAAAATTACTCGCTCAGAGGATATACGGTAAGCTAAAGAAAAAATATTTTAAGTAATAGAAACGCACCGCAGAGGCGCTGAGAACACAGAGAGAAGAGAGGAAATTGAATGAGTCGGCGGTTATTAGTTACTGGGGGTGCGGGGTTTATTGGGGCGAATTTTGTGCATCACTGGTGTCAAGTTTATCCAGATGACCGGGTGGTGGTGTTGGATGCTCTTACCTACGCGGGGAATCGTCTGAATTTGGCGCTGGTTGAGGGAAGAGAGAATTTTCGGTTTGTGCAGGGGGATATTTGCGATCGCACCATTGTAGATCAGTTACTATCAACGGAAAATATTGATACCATCGCCCATTTTGCTGCTGAATCTCATGTTGATCGTTCCATTCTTGGGCCAGCTGCTTTTGTACAAACCAACGTTGTCGGAACTTTCACGCTACTGGAAGCTTTTCGGCAACATTGGCAGGCTAAAGCACAGCCATCTGATTATCGTTTTCTACACGTTTCGACTGATGAAGTCTACGGTAGTTTGGGCGCAGATGATGCAGCTTTTTCTGAAACTACACCTTACGCTCCCAATAGTCCCTATTCAGCTTCAAAAGCGGGTAGCGATCATTTAGTCCGTGCTTATTATCATACTTATAAACTTCCAACTATTATCACAAATTGCTCTAATAATTACGGACCTTATCAATTTCCTGAAAAGCTAATTCCCCTAATGTGCATCAACATTTTAATAGGCAAACCACTACCTATTTATGGCGATGGTAAAAATGTGCGGGATTGGCTTTATGTGGGCGATCATTGTTGTGCTTTAGATATGGTAATCAATCACGGTCAAGCAGGGGAAACATACAATATTGGTGGCAACAATGAGGTAGAAAATCTCAACCTGGTGCAGCTTTTGTGTGAGATGATGGATGAATTAGCACCTGATTTACCAATCCATCCAGCAAAGAAGTTGATTACTTTTGTCAAGGATAGACAGGGACACGATCGCAGATATGCAATTAATGCGAATAAAATTAAAACTCAGCTTGGTTGGACACCTTCAGTAACAATTGCTGAGGGTTTACGTTTAACAGTTGAATGGTATCTTAATCATCGTGATTGGTGGGAACCTCTGCTCTCTGCGGAATATCAAGCTTACTATCGCAAAAATTATCTAAAATTGGGCTAACTCTTACGAGTGCTGAAAATTCGCAAGAAGCAGCAAGTATTAAGTTAACTATTGTACTGAACATTATGCATTAAGTAGAGCGTTTTCAAACAGAAACTTTTTCTTTGTCCAGAGGTCGTAGGGGCGGGTTGAGTGAC
>CAZZZY010001029.1:0-2278 GCA_964658545.1 uncultured Acetobacteraceae bacterium
TGTTCTGCCTGTTCTACCCGTTGTTCTGACTGTTGAGCCGTTTCTTCAAGTGTCGGGACTAGTTGACCAAACGGAGTAAAAAACCGCAATAGTCCCTGATAAATTCCCAGATATAACCCTAGCTGCTTACTCCACAAATATCCTTGCTCTGAAGCTTGTAGAGGTTGATACTCTCCATCTACTAAATGAAATCCCGCAAATTCTAATGTATATGGGTCAAACCAAAAATAATCGGGTGTGCGGAAAGTGTTTTGATAAATTTCTTTCTTTAAACCTTTATCAGTATTAGCTGTAGAGTCAGATAAAATTTCGAGAATGACATTGGGATATTTGCCATCTTCTTCCCAAACTACCCAACTTTTACGGGTTTTGCGTTCAGTCCCCAGCACTACAAAAAAGTCTGGCCCCCGAAACTTTTCTGATTTGCGTTGGCGTGGACTGTAGTAAATAGTTAGGTTTCCTGCCGAGTAGAAATCATTTCTATCTCGCCACAACCATTCGAGACATTGCAAGAGTAGGATTATTTGTCGCAGATGCAGTTCAGTTTCCAAGGGAGGCTCATCACTTAATAAATCACCAGGAGGAAATATAACATCTTCGCAGATGCCTGTTTGGGAATCTAGTTCTTGGGCGATCGTCATAGAATTGATACGGCATCAAGTAGTTAATACTAATGTACCACGGGGACGCAGGGCAGGGCGAGCGATCGCAGTATTCATTCCTCTAACAATTCTTCCTCTGCTTCATGAACTGACTCGCAAAATTAAAAATCTATTTCATCCGAATCATTTGCAAAATTTGGTAATTATGAAATACTTTCTTTCTCAACAAATCTTGCCAAAACTGGTAATTGTGCCAAGATGAATTTGAGGACTTAAGGCAAGTGACACAATGTTAGGGGATTACATCCTATAAACTTTTAGGAAGATCCACGTACAGGAGAAATTTCTTGGTAGCTTCATGCTAATGTCAGTTATGAGTTGGCATCTGTGTTATCTAAGATGGTGCTACACCACTTTAAACAAAGTCCCATGATCAAAGTCCAAGTTCGTTGAGCATTGGCAAAAATCTCTTGAGAAGGAACAGAAATTATTTGAGCAGAAACAATCTGATTGAGTTGCCAGCCAAAACCATTGTCCGAGCCATAAGTCGCCAACTGACTTTGCGATTGCCCCGGCGTTTATTTCTGTTTCATCTGCTAGGTTTTACATTTGCTGCCTGCAAACCACAAAACGAGTTTGAGGGTACGTTAACTGTTGGCGTTATCAACTATGGTGGAGGCGAACAGATAATTAACCAATATGCTAAATTTAATAGTTACTTGGGTGAAAAAACAAACTCATATATTCAGTTAGAGCCTGTTTTTAATGAAAATAGAGCGGTGGAGCGTCTTGAGGCTCGTGCTTGGTCATTGGTATTTGCTCCACCCGGTTTAGCGGCTATTGCGATCGCACGCCACCAATATGTTCCTCTGTTTCCTTTAATAGGTATTAGTAATTTGCGCTCAATCTTCGTTGTTGGCAAAGACAATCCAATCACTGACTTGAAACAACTGCAAGGTAAAACACTGGCTTTAGGTCAGTTAGGCTCCGCAACAGGATATTATTTACCTCTTTATAATCTTTATGGTACAACACTAGCTGAGATTCTATTTGCACCCACACCCAAAGCCGCACTGGAATTGGTGGCTCAAGGAAAAGCGATCGCCTGTGCTGTCTCAGAGGCGGAATTGGCTCTCTACGGTTCACAGTTGGGCCTCACCGAATTCCGCGTACTATTTAAAGACCCTCACTATGTACCCTTGGGTGTGGTCTTGATTGGACCTAATGTAGAACGTAATCGTCAAGAGTTCATCCGCAAAGTAATGAGCGATTCGCCTTCAGGTTTAGCTCAAGAAGTTGGGTATGTACCCAATGGACAAGTACCAGATTACAAATACATGATTGCTGTGGTTGATCGGGTGAGTTCCATTACTTCTAAGCTGCAAAATAAACCAGTTCGATTGTTTTGATCGACGGGAAATCAACTTTTTTAAACCGTATTGGGTTTTAACCCTTTACCTGCCTCGAATCGTGAATTCAACGGTGTAACTCATTCCCACTGCAAACCCAGTTTTTTTGCTATTTCCTTAGCTGGAACTCCACTTTCTCCTGCTTGAGTACGCTGTAGAGAGTCAAGTAATTGCTGCTTCACTTCTGGCTTTACTTGTTTACCTTCATCGGAGTCAATTAGTAGAGATTGAATGGTTTCAGCAACAGTTTCCTGGATTAGTAGCTTG
>CAZZZY010001030.1:0-2278 GCA_964658545.1 uncultured Acetobacteraceae bacterium
CGGATTTATTCAGCCCATCAGGGATATCGATGTGTGCTTCACTGATGATTTTTTCGACTACTGTAACGATGACTCTCATGGTTTTTATTCCCATCTGATTAATTCAGGATTCAGAAATAACACTTCTTCTGAATCCTGTATGGTTATTTACACTGCTCCGGCTTTTGCAGATTGCAACTGTTGCATCCACCCGTTGATTGCCGTTAATTCATCCGCACCGCTAACAACAGCATCAACAACTTGGTTTTGATACAAAGATTCGGCATGATTGGGATATTCACACTTGTCTGCTGCCCAAGCCAAACACATAGTCTTCACCAGTTCATCAATCTTGCTAATATGCAATTGACTGGGGCGGTCAACATCCTGAAATTCCAACCACTCTTTGACTAAATCAAGTGGGTAATCAAGCAAGGTGCGAATATTTTTGATTCGTAAATCTTGAGGGTGTACTGGTTGGGGGACTACGCTAAGTTTTGGCGTGGATGGAGTGCCACCTAAGCGAAATTGAATGTCACGAATGATTGTTGCCCAATCCAAATCTCTACTCCATTCTCTGTAAATTTTGCTTTTGGTTGCGGCATCGTAAAGATTGCAGAAAACCGTGTTTTCGTCACCAGCATTCGCAACGATAATCAGTGGTTTAGAAAAATCCTGGACTAATGATGCAGCCAGAAGAAAGCTTTTTGCGAAATTGGTTTCAACACCAGTCCTAACAACATAAAGTTCATCGGCACTGACAACAATATCCAGCTTTAGGTTGTCCTTTCCTTTGAATTCTTTAGTTGTCAATCGCAGTTCTGACAGATACCCAGTTAACGCTCTTTGAGTCACGGGTATTTTCTTATCCTGGCTGATGTTGAACTTGTACCAAACGTAAGATTCTCCATCTACTTCCCCCTGGTTGACAAATAAATAGATAGGTTCGGGAGGGTTGCATAAACCTAGTTTGATTTCAGTAACCATATTTTGTTGACCTGTGCAATAATTAATGGTTTGTAACGTAACTTTCAGTGCTTTACGATTGCTTGAAGAAAAGCTGATATTCAAGCAATCGCTTTTTTACTGAACAGAAAGTTATCGATTCCGCTCTAACTCCCATTGCAGATAAGTCAGCGCAGTGCTAGCATCAGCAATGTTTAAATCAGGGCTATATCCGTTGTCTAGTAGTAGCTTGTAGTCTGGATGCGTAGCAATTACGGATATCAACGTCTGGGCTTGTTCAAGTAATTGGAGTAGATTAGGGTTAGACATTTCAATGCCAAGCCGTGAACATAAATCCTCCGCTTTCACACCGAAAGTCCCTGGCTCAATCTCAGTTTCTAACTCTTCAAGCAAGGATTGAAAATCAGGGTGTTCATCATTAATTTCAACCTCAAATAAATCTGCACACTTTCTAACAACAGTTGCCCAATGGGGTAATGTCTGTGCAATAGTCTTAGCGTAAAGTTTCATGATTTTCTCCTCTGTGATTAATAACCTAAAAATCCTCGGCAATCTCTAACAAAAAGCCGCCTCCCGTGTTCTGTACCTGCACGAGTTCTTTATCAAGCAGGGTTTGAATAACAGAATTTGAAACTTGGTATTGGAGAGAGTGCAGAGGCACACAACCGCCGCAAAGCCGAATCGAACGCAGCAAATGATTGGCTCTACGTTCAAAGTTGTCTGTAGAATTAGCCATTAGTGCTACCTCCAGTGAGGGCGAATAACTGTTGTTGTAGAATTGCTATTTGACTTTGATAAAACTCAATTTCTGCTGTGATTTCTGAGAATAATTCCTGTGGGGAAAGCGGTTGGATTTGAGACTCCTGGAAGTGGAACAATTCGTCAGAGTTTTTATCAGGCATCAGCGCATAGCGCCAGCCACCACCGAATTGTTCAGCTAATTCAGTACCATTTGGGTAGCAATAAAGCCCCAGAATGATACCGTCCTTAGTGCGCTGTTCCAAAGCAAAGCGAGGGTAGCCCCAGTGTCGAGGGATTGATATTGTTGCTTGCATTGATTTAATGGGAAAAGTTGAATAAGCGAGTAGTTGATGAGCGATCGCTCTACAGGTAGCGATCGCTCTTGTTAGTGCGAGAATTACGCCGCCACTAATTCCCGACTTTCTGTAACTGGTGCATACTCCCGTAACATTTCCCAGTCAAGGGCAGTTAGCATCTCAAATGGTCGGTCTAGCAATTCTTCGCAGTCAACCGCTTCTGCATGGGGTAGTGTGTCCACCATTGACAGCGATCGCACTGCATCATAGACCGAGTTAGAATACTGCTGCTGAAC
>CAZZZY010001031.1:0-2272 GCA_964658545.1 uncultured Acetobacteraceae bacterium
CAGAAAGGGCAGGGGCTAATTACACTCCATCCCTAAACCGTTTGGCTGCGAAGCCCAAGAGAATCTTGCCCAAAAGTACGCCAATTCCAGATGGTGAATTAGCACTGGTGATGTTGACCCAAGCGGCGACTGACATACCCCAAACTCAAAACATAACTTGCAAGCTCCCAAAGGGAATACCAGGGAATGCAACACAAACAATCTATCCTTACTCACAAACCCAATGGGTAATTCGCTATGAATGGGCAGATTACATCAAAGAGAAGGGAAAAGATAAATCCTTCCGCCAATGGCACAGGCTTCCAGATGGCACTCCAGAGATGAGAAAAGGGGATGAACCCTGGAAAGCTTACCGCATTGATGAAGCGCTAGCCTGTGCTAAATCTGTGAATGTCACCCCGGCACTACTCCAGCATGAAGGTGAGGGATGCGTAGAAGTTGGTCGCGCTCATGGCATTGCTGGGATTACGTTTCAGGGCAGTGGATGGGATAAGAAAACAATTACCTCGGAATATCAACGCGCAATTGAAGCAGGCATAGGATTAATCGTTTTTCTGCATGACCCCGATGACACTGGCTTAAAGAAACTCCAGACCTGCCAGGACTGTGCCGACGAGGTGGGGATTGCATTTATTGGAATTAACCCTCACGACATCTGCCCCGATTTACCATATAAATCAAGTGACATCAAAGAAATCTTGGGGCAGATGGAAGTACCAGAGTTTATCCGCAGGTTAGAGCAGGAGATCCACGCGGCGGTGGCAGAGCGATCGCAACTGGCAAAGCTGCAAAATTTTGATGATCCTTTAAATGATCTTGATCCAGTTGTCAGCTTCATTCAAATTGCTTTCAAAACTCTCTATGGGGATAAGAATTGGATTTGCGCGGAGGATAGACTCTACTGGCATACTGGCAACCACTATGAACACTCTCCAGACTCTAGAGAAATTAAGCGCATCACCGAGTTTTGCAATTCCTTTGTAGTTGAAAACGAGCAGGGTAAAAAAACTTATCCCTACGCCTCACCCAGTTCGGTCAAGAAGGTTTTGGAATGGGCAAAAATGCGAACGGGAATTGAGGCAGAATTACTCAATCCACCAGGGATTAACTGCACTAATGGGATAGTTAGACCCGTTTGGATAGGTAATAAGGTTATTCCACGGCTAGACCCTCATACCCCCGAAGATTACTTTATTTATGAACCGTTAATTGAGTACAATCCAAACGCTGATACTACAGATTGCGACCGCTTACTTTCATGTTTGGATAGACCCCAGCAAGAAATTCTTTTAAGAAATCTTGCCGCTTCGATTGACCTTCAAACTGTTAGGAAGCTCAGAGGAAGAGAGGTAAAAGCAATTCTAGCAGTTGGGCTAGGCTCCAACGGTAAAGATGCCTTGCGCGAATGTGTATCCATTATTTATGGAGAGAACGGACTAACTTCTGTTTCCTTGGCAGATTTTCAACTCTACGATGAAGGTAGGAAGTTTAATTTAGCTCCATTGATGCACAGCCGAGTGAATTGGGCTTCAGAAAACCCACAAACATCTAGGATTGATAAAATCCAAAGTTTAAAGTTGTTTGTCACTGGTAACAAGTTGCATTGTGAACGGAAGGGTAAAGACCATATTGAGTTTACTCCTAATGGCATAGGAATTTACAACTTGAATGAAACGCCATCATTACAAGGAGTAATGAAAGCAATTCAAGATAGGATTGCAGTTTTAGAGTTTAAGAAAACCTTTGAAAAAAATCCAGATCCTAACAACCCAAATGAGTTGCAAGCTGATCCCCGTTTTGCTTACGACAAGGAATTTATCAGAACGAAAGTAGCCCCAGCATTCCTAAATAAAATGCTGAAAGCACTAAACGACCTGATTTCAGAGGGCATTGATTATGAATGTACAACTGATGCTTTCTACAACCTTCAGAAAGAAAATAATCACCTATTTGACTTCATAGAAGCCGCAAACATAGGCTATGTCCCTGATAAGGAAATGACTGCAAAAGAGTTATGGGTAAGACTGGAACATTACTACACTCAAACTGGCACATTAACTATAGATTCCGATAACAACCGCAGAACGTGGAGCGAACAGGTTAGACCCAGTGACAAAAACGTGAAGGGCATCAACCAAGTCATCGCTCGAATCGCTCAACTTTTCCCCAAGGCTGTCAAGGGAACTAGGTACTGTGACATTGCTAAAAGAAACATTCCAGTACTTAAAGGCATCGGCATTTTGGAAGTTACCCGCACCACATTAGACGAAAC
>CAZZZY010001032.1:0-2267 GCA_964658545.1 uncultured Acetobacteraceae bacterium
AAAATTTAAAAAAATGCTTTGGCTACGATAGAGGGGGCGAAAAATGGTCTGAGTACTGTACGTTCGCTCATTTTTGAAAGGCAAGAGGAATTAATGCCTTACTGTGTAAGGTTTCAAAGAGATTGTGGAGCGGATAAAAAAATACTTGGCAAAAATAGATGGGATTAACGGTGTATTACACGGTATGAAGTTAGTCAAATGTCACTGTGTAATACTTGGAAGCTCAGAGAATTCACATAACAGACTGTGAACCTACAGGTTTTCGGTGTAATACACGGTTGGGGCTGATGTTGAAATATCCCATTCAATTGGGTGTCTTCAAGTCTAGGGAGTGCTGATTTTATAGGGGGTAAGACGTAATTATGTCTTGCAGTGCAATGAATCTAGCTGATAGAGAGATTCAGGCATTTTCATGAGTGCAAGAATTTGTTTTTGAAGCGCGGACAGAGGCGTGATGAAGATGGTAGAATCAGGAAGAAAATAGAGATTAAGGTGACAAAAAGCCTGAAGCATTCGCTCCGCAGATGGGCGATTGGTTTTTCGTTTTGGATTGCCGTCATAAAGACCAGCCAGAGATTGTTGCGTTTGCTGAAGAGCCTGCCGTACCACAAACTCCATCAAGGTAAATACGCGTAAAGCTATGTTCAACACAAACATCAAGCCAGTGATTCGGTCTTCATTTTGAAAGTAAATAGGTAAGGCTGGCAAAGAACCTCTTTTAAAACGGTGAAAACCACGCTCTAAAAGCCATTCATCCCGGTAATACATGACAGCCTGTGGTAGGGTCAGTCGAGTGGTCGGGGCATTAGTGACATACAATCGCCATCCAGCCAAGGTTTCTGAAAGCTTAATCGCATCATCAATCGGATGTATATGAAGTTGAAGACAAATACTCGTTACCGACTCAGTGGTCGAGTTTTTTGATGGTCGTCCCCTTCCGACATGACGAGTTTTCACAAATGTTTCTTCTATGATAGTGGTTGAGAAAAAATCGTTGACACGATAGCGCTTCTTGATGTTTTCTACTTTCTGGGTGAGTTCTCCCCGATCCTCTCCTGGTTTGGCTGCTAATTTATCCAGAGCCGTTCTTGCAGTCAAGATGCGTTGCTGTTGACCACGGATAGTAGATGCTGCAAGGCTTTGGGAATAAACTACCAAGTAGCGTTCGTGCCAGCGTACCCACTTGTTGGTTTCTGCGTTGAACCAAAACTTGCCTAACTCTACTTCAAAGCCTTTTCCCACAGCAGGTTCTTCTTCATCTTGTCGCGGTAAACGAATGGACACCGTCTCTGCTGGTGGGGAGAGTACCCATTGCTTAAGATATTGGGGGTGTTGCCCACTCATGGACACAGGAAAGCAATAAACACCCCCATTTGCGGCAATTTGGGCGCGAGTTGCAATTGCCGAAGCTTTACAATCAGCGATGAAGACAAATTTTTTGTGTCCAATTACTTTTACTAATTTTTGCCATGTTGGTAAATATAATGGGTCATCGGCTCCATTACCTTCTAGGGTGGCGCTGACCAACGGCATTCCCATTGGGTCGAGGCTGGCCAACAACTGACGGTATTGCAATAAGTCTGGACGCTTGTCTTTGGAATAGCCATAACGCAGTAGACTTTCTTGTGCTGATTCGTCCTGTTGATGATTCACACTAAAACTTGTTGTATCAGTTCGTGCCACTTCTGTTGGCAATTCGTAGGCACGAATCAGATGTCGTCCTAACTTTACTTCTATTTCCAGCCTCGCCTCTGATTGCAAGCCTAATTCTTCGACTACCCTTGCCAGTCGGTCGTCAGTGGCATCTTTTTTCCCTATCGACCACCCCGTAGTTAGCTCTAAAATTTTTCGGTGTGCTTCTATCCAGGGTTCCACCGCCGACAACCGATGGTCTGACTGGGTGATTATATATGTCAATAACAATACACTCAATTGTCCGTAACTCAGTCCTTTGTGATTTCCGTGTGGTGGAGTGAGTTTTTGGTCAATCCACAAGGCTATCTCCATCTTTTTTAGCCATTCCACTATTACCGGAATATCATCAATTCTCTCAGAATAAATTTTTACCTGTTCGTTTATTGCCATACGCACACCCCTCTCCAGAATCTGTCTTACAGACTAACGGAAAATGGTGCTATTACTCCTTATCGCCCTATTCCTTTCCCCTCAAGGCATTAATTCCTCTTGCCTTCAAAAATGAGCGAACGTACAGACACAGTAGAACTTTGGGCGATTTATCAAATGGAACACGACCCACAGGTGTTAGA
>CAZZZY010001033.1:0-2260 GCA_964658545.1 uncultured Acetobacteraceae bacterium
CGTATCAAAATTACTATCAAATTCTATCTCTAGAATTTCAGCAATAGCTTGACAAGTTTTAATAATACTTTGGTCTTTTGTATGTCTGCATATTTGACTAATTGCCTTCTTTACAGTCTCGCCGTCGTATAAACGATCCTGCAATTCAGCAAACAACCGAAGGATTTTAGAAGGATTTGGTTTCATTGATCTTAACCTTGGGCTTCGAGTTCGGAGTTTCCTGCTTTTCTGTCTTCTCATTGAGCTTTTTCTCTATGTGACGCTCAAAAGCCGTCAAAACCATTTTCGATGATGATAGTGCAATCTGTGATGCAATCTTTTCGCTAGAGTTACTACTAGACATATAATTATTTTCCTTTATTGAAAATGCGATTGGATTGCAGTTTTCTTGCCTAACTCAGATGTATAAATCTTAATTCATCGTTAAGACTAAAGCAATCTGTACCATCACTAGATGAGGTAAAGTAAAGTGATACCCAACATAAATAAAGTGCTATCCTTGAGAAAATGATTGTTTCTGTCCTATCAATCGATTGTAAATATATTATTACCCACAAAAAAAATTTCAACTGTGTCTGCTAAAGATGCTTTTCATGAAGTTGTCAAAACCGCTCTCCAGAGAGATAGTTGGTTAATCACTCATGACCCCTATGCCTTGCAAGCTGGTATATTTGATCTTGTCATAGACCTCGGTGCAGAAAAAGTGATTGCAGCAGAAAAGGAAGGACTGAAAATTGCTGTAGAAATCAAAAGTTTCCTTGGCCCATCCAAGATTTCAGAATTTTACGGAGCGTTGGGACAATTTATAGCATATAGGGCAGCTGTAAGTATTCAAGATCCAAAACGAGTTCTATATCTAGCAGTGTCCAGCAATATTTACGAGCGATTTTTTGTAATTCCCTTTATTCAGGGACTCGTTCAGCAAAACCAACTTCTGTTGTTGGTCTATGATATTGATGGGGAGGTAATTCAACAATGGCTACCGTCAACGAATACCGACAACACATCCAAAACCTGCTAACAGAACGCGCCAAACTCGTTTGGGACGATCGCATCCAAGCCCAAACTATTTTCGATACCGAACGCGACCACTACCAACTAGTCTACGTTGGTTGGCGTGACTCAAAGCGACTATATGGCACTGTCCTTCACCTAGACATCATCGATCGCAAAATTTGGATTCAACAAGATGGTACCGAAGTTGGGATTGCAAACCAGTTAGTTGAACTCGGTGTCCCCAAAGAAGACATTGTTTTAGGCTTTGATCCTCCAAAAATGCGACATTACACCGACTTTGCAGTAGGATAATTCGCCTTATGATATTTAAAGTACAATCCTCATACTCAAATCCAGCCACTTCGATTGAGTAATCGGCGCACTGCTAGAAATATAGTCAACACCCGTTTCCGCCACGCTGCGAATCGTTTCCAAAGTCACATTCCCCGAAGCTTCAATTTTCACCCGACTATCCTGCTGGCGAATCAACTGCACCGCCTGACGCATCATATCCAAAGGCATATTGTCCAACATAATAATGTCAGCCTTGTGCTGCAAAGCTTCTTTCACCTGCTCTAAACTTTCCGTTTCTACCTCTATAGTCAAGGGATAAGGAATCTGAGAACGAATACGGGTAACAGCTTCTCCAATTCCCCCAGCCGCCGCAATGTGATTATCCTTAATCATCACCGCATCATCTAACCCCATACGGTGATTAATCGCCCCGCCCACAGCAGTCGCGTACTTTTCCAACAGTCTCAGCCCTGGTGTAGTTTTACGCGTATCCACCAACTGAGCAGGTAAATCAGCAATTTTTTCTACATATATATTAGTGAGCGTAGCAATCCCACTCAACCGCATAGCCAAATTGAGAGCAACTCGTTCCCCCATCAGTAGCGCATCCAGCGAACCATGAATTTCAGCTACTACCTGTCCCGCTTCACACCATGCACCTTCAGGCACAGCTGCCACAAAGCTGACTTTTTCATTCAAAATCTGAAACACCCTAGCTGCAACTGGTAAGCCAGCAATAATTCCAGAAGCTTTAGCTATCCATAAAGCCTTGCCTAGCGTTACATCTTCTACTAACAGCGTATTTGTTGTGCGATCGCCCCGACCAATATCCTCCAACAACCAGCCACGCAATATTGGATCTAAAACTAGCCAAGGGGGTAAAACAGCAGAAATGCTCACAAACTTATTGCTTCAGTAAAGACTTGCAGGAATAATATAGCTTAAAACCCTTACCTTCTATGGTTTTGAT
>CAZZZY010001034.1:0-2244 GCA_964658545.1 uncultured Acetobacteraceae bacterium
GCAACTGGCGCGACGCAGAGACAAGAAAGAGATGCTTAACCCAAGCGTATTGTAAGATAAGCGATCGCACTTTCTCGCTAAAGACCAGTGATTGCATTACAGTACAAACTTCACAAAAAAGGGATGTCCACTCTTTTTGATTTCATTCAGTTTACCCCAATTGACTCCATTATTAGAAGTGTAGAAGTTGGCACCAGAACACTTATTGCTGGATATACCCGTAGGACAGGAATAGGTCAAATCCACAGGTTGACCATTTACCGAATAGGTTACCCTACCCTTTGTACCGAATAACCCCGGATAATCCTGTATCCAGAACTCTCTTTGTTCTCCTGGCAGAATCTGCTTAGGAGGATTGACGACATAATAGCCATCATTAGCTTTGGAATCAATTAAATCTAATTTAGAATTTCCATTGGTGTTGTCAATAATGACATAACAAGAAAAATCCATTGAAATAGAAGCAATTACTGAGTCTTGAGGAGCAGAATAAGGAATAATTTGATAGGAAGTATTCTGCTTAAGTACCTGATAAACACTTGGTAAACATTTATCGGTATCAACCACTGTGAAAGTAAATGTTTGTGAGGGAATATCAGGATTTGACGGACATTCAAAACCATTATTAGCATATCCAACCAAACCATTGGTGATGCCTAGTTTGGGTGCATGGGTATGTCCTAAAACAATCAAGTCTGAGTCAGAGGTTAGAGCAAAGTGTTGGGCAAACCAAGGAATATAAGTGCCATTTAAATCTGCAATAGCTGATTTAACTGTAGCTAATATACCATTTTTACCTCCTCCCCAATCAGCAATCCATTGCTCTTGCAAAAGACGGTATAATTCTTTTGTTTCTGCTATTGTTGTTGTTTGACCGTTGGGTAATAGAATCGGTTCTTTTTCTGGTATTTCAGTCACGTTTGTGATGTAGTCGAGAACTAAATCAACTAAGCCCATAGATCCCGAATCAATTGCAGATTGAATTGAAGAGACTAAGCCTCCTAAATTTATCCCATTAGGAGCACCTTGACCTGACAAATCAGCAACTGTTTGTCCAGGTTTCAGGGTTTTATTTAACATATAAGCGACTGCACGGGTAACGAAATAGCCGAGAGGTAATGGGCTAATTTCACTCTGGAAGTAGGGGGCATTAAACATTGTAAAGATATGCCCGTGAGTAAAAGCAATCTTTTTTCCTGCCGCAGTCTGGATGTAATAAATTGGTTCTGGAGAATATTTGATTTGGTAATTCGATGAATTTGGAATTTGAGCCAAATCATTTTGAGTTATGTTCATGTCATGGTTGCCATTTACATAAGTCACATTTCCTTTCAAAGCCGTTAAAGCCTGACTTAACTTTCCATTAACTCCAAAAATATTGGGATTAGCGTTTAAAATAGCAGCAAATTCAGGGGGTTGATGATTGGGGGGATAAGTCCAAAAATCGAATATATCACCGAGTAAAATTAGCTCTTGAATAGAGTCGGCCTCACTAATTACATAGTCGAGAATGGCTGCTAAATATGGTTCATGGAAGTTTTTTTGATACCAGCTTGTCGGATGATTTGTACTGATATGTATGTCACTTAAGCTAACAATTTTATTTTTTGACACAATTGATTTTTTCCCCAAAATAAGAATTTAGAACTTACGCATGATTTTCGTCTACTCTTATAAGACGATTGGCAACCCCAATTTGGAATTTTTCGAGTTAGAGGCATTTTTCCTAACTCAATCGATCCGCTAAAACCAGACTCAAGCAGGAAAAGCCGCACTATCGCTTGCAACAGTTTTAAAGCTGACTTAAAAAAACTGTAAATTCAAAGTACTGCGATCGCACTAACAAAGATCCCTATCCCATAGACAGTTAAAAAGGTGCGTTAGCCTTGTTTCTAAGGCTTTTTTCGTAACTCAATTGACCTGATAAAACTAGACTCAAGTATGAGAAGCCGCACTTGTCGCTTGCAAATGTTTTAAAGCCTTCTTAAAACGACTGCAAATTCAAACTGAATTTTCACACCATCTGGAAAACCTCTCTTCCTTTAAGGAGAGAGGGATGGTGCCGTACTTTCAGTTAACGCACCCTTGTATAACGCGATGTGCAACTTATCCTTAGAACCCCTCTCCAAACCTCTCCCCCACAGGGAGAGAGGCTTTGATTCTTGCTCCCCTTCCCTTGTAGGGAAGGTGTTGGGGGTTAGGTCTGCGAGAAAGTTGCACACGGCGTAAGTTACTTGCCACATC
>CAZZZY010001035.1:0-2241 GCA_964658545.1 uncultured Acetobacteraceae bacterium
GGGGAGACCCCAAGACCGCACTTTGCGCTAAATCCCCGTTACAAAACGTAATTGCGTTAGCGTAGCGGTAGCGAGTCCGCGAGCGTCATTGCGAATTGCGAATTGGTTTAATGGTCTGCTTACTTCCGCCAAGCTGTACTAGCCTCTGCCAATGTGAGAAGACCGCACTGGTTCCCCTTAATCCCCTCCCCGCAAGCCTACAGTTTATACACAAGAGACAAGTGGGGAGGGGCGAGGAAACGTAGCTTTGGCAAAGTGAGGTTCTCTGGGTTTAGTAAGTAATTAAGCGGACGTGATATAGGACTCCGATTTGATTTCTGAAAACATACTGAGACTGAAAAGCCCATTTTATCAAGGTTTTATCTGAAATCTTGTTCAAAAATCAGATATGAGTCCTATATCACTTACATCACATTAGTATTGCTCGCGTTTGTTTAGATTTATTGCTATATGTATTTATCCAAACTTTCCAAATTTTTGCAACATAACTTTGTAACAACTTTTCTATAGCCTTAAGCTAGAAGAAATCCATTCTAATATTAGTAATGCCTAATATTCAAGAACACGTAAACACTCTGGTCACGAAATTTGTTCCTGGTTATAGATTTTTTTGTTTAGAAGAACTCATAATTGATAAAAACACTTCGCTCCAAACAGAAATTAATAGTAAATCAATTAAAGTTCTCAGTTGGAATATTGCTAAAAAAAACTATAATAAAACTTGGATAAAAGATTTTTCGACAATCATTGAAACTTATCAACCAAACCTCATATTTCTACAAGAATTCTCCCTAATGTTAGAAGCAGATAAATGGGGGGAATGGCTGAAAATGAGTTGGAATTTTGCTCCTAACTTTGTAGATATTCATCATCAAACCTATTCGGGTATTTTCACAGCCGCTACAATCAGTCCACTCCGCAAAAAAGCGATCGCTAGTAAGCATTATGAGCCGATTGTTAGAACTCCTAAAATTTCTTTAATTACTGAATATCTGCTATCGGAACAAAGCACAACTCTCATGACCATCAATAGTCACTTGATAAATTTTGTAGATTTAAATAAATTTCAAATACAACTAAAGGAATTAGAGCTAGCGTTATCTACACATCGTGGCCCGCTAATATTTTCAGGAGATTTCAATACTTGGAGTCGCAAAAGAGCAGTTATCCTCAATCAAGTAACAAGTAAATTAGGATTAACGCCTGTAATTTTTGCACCTGATGAGCAGGAGAAAATAAAACGCTTTCTATTATCACCCCCTTTAGATCATATCTTTTATCGAGATATCAGTGTGAAGAAAGCCAGTGCAAAAGTACTAGACCAAATTTGTTCATCGGATCACAAGCCATTGCTGGCAGAATTTACTTATATCAATACTCAAAAAAACTAAAATGCTTGTAGATAGTGGTGTTATAACTATTTTTAGCACGGCTACAGTTGTTGTTCATCTGGTGGGAGTTACACATGCAGCCCATGCAGTGATGAATGTACGTTCTTCTCAAGGGGCAATTGCCTGGAGCATTTCTCTAATTACCTTTCCCTGGCTAGCTATTCCGTTGTATTGGATTTTAGGAAGAACTAAATTTCATGGATATGCTGAAACACTGCGCTCAGTCTATGCACAACACTATAAGCTTTTTCATCCGACTTATAGTGAACTGATGAAATTTCAGGTTGCGCCACCAGAAAATCTAGCCCAGTTGCGACCAGTAGCAGAGGCTTTGACAGAAATTCCTTTCACATCAGGCAATGCTGCCGAATTACTGATTGATGGTCAGCAAACCTATGAAGCGATGCTGAAAAAGATTGCATCGGCGACAAATTATATTTTGTTGCAATCCTATACTGTTAACGATGACCAAGTAGGTAATGAGTTTAAAGAAGCGTTGATTGCTAAAGCCAAGCAAGGAATAAGCATCTACTTTCTCTATGATGAAATTGGTTCACAAAAACTATCTCTCCCTTATATCCAGTCTCTACAACAGCATGGAATTGCAGTGAGTGCATTTAACACTACCAAGGGTCAGGGTAATCGATTCCAATTTAATTTCCGTAATCATCGGAAAATCCTAGTGGTAGATGGAGAAATAGCATTTGTAGGTGGACTGAATATTGGTGACGAATATTTAGGAAAAAATCCTCGCTTGAGTCCCTGGCGGGACACCCATATCATGCTCGAAGGTCCAACTGTCTGGAGTTTAGACTAAAGGCGAGCGATCGGAACATAACGCCTACAGAAT
>CAZZZY010001036.1:0-2239 GCA_964658545.1 uncultured Acetobacteraceae bacterium
CCTTGTGGGTGGCTTAGTTTAATTGCGAATTGCGTTAGCGCAGCGTTAGCGAGTCCGCGAGCGTCATTGCGAATTGCGAATTGGTTTCATATAACCCTGCCCATCCCCTTTGTGGGTGGGCAGGGATAGCCGACTTGCAATAAAGTTTTGTAACCTTTTGTATAGCAATATTTATCTACAGCTTTGCATATCAGTAGATGAATAACGCTATGATTCCAGACAAGAACTAATCTTAACTAATAAGTGGGGTTATGAAAATTGGCAAAAAGTTGATGGGATAAACTCTTTCGTTGGGAGGATGGATACAAGATTGATGTAATATATCTAGTCTATCCCACAGCCCTCACTCTCCCATAAAACCTCTCTAACTGCTTATATCTATTGGTATAGCAGTGACTGAAAAGGAGATGCAACTTAAGTTACGATGACTTCCCAGATAGCTCCCTCACTTCAGCCCCTATGCAATTAAGAGATTCTCTGCGCCGGACAAAAATTGTCGCTACTATTGGCCCTGCCACTAGCAGTCCTGAAATGCTCAAGGCGATTATTGAAGCGGGAGCCACGACGCTACGGCTAAACTTCTCCCACGGAACTCATGCCGACCATCAGCGTAGTATTCGCTTAATTCGGCAAACCGCCTTTGAACTAAATCAACCAGTGGCTATTCTCCAAGACTTGCAGGGCCCAAAAATTCGCTTGGGGAAGTTTGACAATGGGTCTATAGTTTTGGCAAAAGGCGATCGCTTTACCTTGACAAATCGCCCAGTGGTAGGTACACAGGAAATTAGCTGTGTCACCTATGATTATTTAGCCGAAGAAGTCCCGGTTGGCGCAAAAATCCTCCTCGATGATGGACGAGTAGAAATGGTTGTAGAGGAGATTAATCGGGACAAAGGTGATTTGCATTGTCGCATCACCGTGCCTGGTAAACTTTCTAACAACAAAGGCGTAAACTTTCCCGGCGTATACCTGTCAATTAAGGCAATGACTGACAAAGACCGAGAGGATCTGATGTTTGGTCTAGATCAAGGTGTAGATTGGGTGGCACTTTCCTTTGTCCGCAATCCCCAGGACATGATCGAAATTAAAGAACTAATTTCTAGTACAGGCAAGCAAGTGCCGGTGATTGCCAAAATTGAAAAACATGAAGCCATTGAACAAATGGAGGCAGTTCTGGCTTTGTGTGATGGCGTGATGGTTGCCAGAGGTGACTTAGGCGTGGAATTGCCAGCAGAGGATGTTCCCGTACTCCAAAAGCGGCTAATTGCGACAGCAAATCGCTTGGGAATTCCCATCATCACTGCCACCCAGATGTTAGATAGCATGGTGAGCAATCCCCGTCCTACTCGCGCCGAAGTGTCGGATGTGGCAAATGCGATTTTAGATGGCACTGATGCCGTGATGCTCTCCAATGAAACTGCTGTGGGTAGCTTCCCTGTAGAAGCAGTAGCGACGATGGCGCGGATTGCCGAGCGGATGGAGCAGGAAGAAGTCCAACACTTAAACTTACGTTCTTCGAGAGATTCCCGACGCTCCATTCCTAATGCGATTAGTCAAGCTGTAGGTCAAATCGCCGAACAACTAGGCGCAGCGGCAATCATGACCCTAACGCAAACTGGGGCAACAGCTCGCAATGTCTCTAAATTCCGTCCCCAAACACCGATTTTGGCAGTGACTCCCCATGTGAATGTAGCGCGGCAGCTACAAATGGTGTGGGGAGTAAAACCGCTATTGGTGCTAGGATTACCTTCCACTGGTCAGACATTTCAAGCTGCAATCAACGTAGCCCAAGAGTTGAAGTTACTGTCTGAGGGAGATTTGGTCGTGATGACTGCTGGTACACTCCAGGGAATTTCCGGCTCCACAGATTTAATTAAGGTTGAGGTGGTGACGGCGGTACTAGGTAACGGAATTGGACTTGGACAAGGTTTAGTGAGTGGTCGCGCACGGGTGGCTAATACTGGCATGGATGTTAGTAACTTTAATCCTGGAGATATATTAGTTGCACCGCGCACAAGTGCTGATTTTGTTGAGGCTATTCGGAAAGCTGCCGGCATTATTACCGAAGATGAAAGTCTTACAAGTCACGCGGCGGTGATTGGCTTACGTCTTGGTGTGCCAGTGATTGTTGGTGTAAAGCAGGCAACACAGGTGATTCGGGATGGGGCGATTATAACGCTGGATCTGCAACGGGGTTTAATTTACTCTGGGGCGGTGGGAACGCCCTAAATATGAGGAG
>CAZZZY010001037.1:0-2237 GCA_964658545.1 uncultured Acetobacteraceae bacterium
CGAATTGTCTCCAGACTTTGATTTAGGCGTTTTGCAACTTGACTCAAAGTCAGTTCCTGATTATCTTCCAATCCAAAACGTAGAGTCAATACTTCTCGTTGCCTTGGATTGAGCAATGCCAGCAACTTACTCAAGTCTTGATGTAAAAGCTCTTGAGCTATTTGCTCATCTAGGGAAATACCATCCATCGGTAAAATGTCAGCTAGTTCAGTTTCACGCTCATCCCCGACTCGCATTTCTAGCGACACTGGAGTGCGGGAAATATGAAGGTATTCCCGTATTTGATTGGGCAATACATTTAAGGATTCGGCAATTTCTGCTACAACTGGAGGACGACCCAAAGATTGAGACAGTTGCTGCTGTACTCTCCTAATTTTGTTTAACTTTTCGTTGATATGAATTGGTAAACGAATAGTGCGAGACTTATCTGCTACAGCACGTGTAATTGACTGCTTAATCCACCAATAAGTATAGGTTGATAGTTTGTAGCCTTTGTTAGGGTCAAACTTTTCGATTCCTCGTTGCAGTCCCAGTGCCCCTTCTTGGAGCAAATCAAGAAAATCTAAATTGTGATTCTGGTATTTTTTGGCAACAGAAACCACTAACCGTAAGTTAGCTGTCACCATTTTCTCTTTAGCTTTTTGACCTTGTTGAACGATTGACTCTACTTCAGCTTCGCTTTGCCCAAGCGAGGTAGCTAATTCTCTTGCGGTTGGTTCTCGGTTTAGTTGAAGTGCGAGGCTTGAGCGCTGTTCTTCAATCGCCATCATCTGCTGTACAAGCCTAGCATTTGTAATTTCTTGCTCAGGAGTTAGCAGAGGGTAGCGTCCGATTTCTTTGAGGTAGGAGCGAACTAAGTCGGTAGTTAGGCTAGGCATACTTTCAATTAATTGTGACGAATAGTTTTACTTTTCGTTTGAATAGAATCTTTTATTTCCAGAATTAGCTAACAAATAAAATCTTAACTACAGACTTAAGCCAATATTTATCTTTGTCAAATAAGTTTATAAATATAATACTTTAAATCTTCAAATAGGTAAATACTAAAACCTGCTTTATTTTATAAATAAACTTTAAAATAAGGAAAAAATGTAGCTGAGTCAAATCAGAGAGAAGCTACGCTAATTTTAGAGTGAAGTCCTCTCTTGAAGAGAGTATGTGTTCAAATACGCTTCAGATTTGAACAAGGCTTAAAAACGCTTTGCGTAAATCAATTGAAAAATACAAATACTAGTTGAGGGATAATCATGGATATGCAATCTCTACTCACTTTGGCAATCGTAGCTATCTTTTGGGCATTCGTTACTCTCGTTACATTCCAGTTCATTAGCGGACTATTTGTATCGGCTGCTTACGCTAGTAATGTGGTTTCGGTTAACAATGGAAATATAGCCAATTCTAAAATCCCACCAGTATCAGAAATAATCACATCACAACAAGTTGAGACTTTTGAGAAATTGCCAGATCCTTGGATGTTAGAGGATGAAGTTGTTCATCGTACAAGCAATGAAGGGGAAAGGTTAAAGGGAAAAGGGGAAAGGGAAAGAGAAAATCCCATCCTTTCCCCTTTACCCCTTCCCCTTTCCCTTACTTCTGAAAGAAGTCCATTGAGATTACTGCCTCCAGTTAAAGAAATTTCACCACAACAAAAACGTGCTACTCGTTCAAATAAAGCTAACAATCCTGCCAACAAGTCATCGAAAACTAAAAAGGCTGATGTAAATTCTTCAGACAAGCGCAAGCCAGGCAGACCGCGTAAAGCTGCATAAAACTAAGAAGGTAAAAGGTGAGAGGGATAAAAATTTCTTTTCTCTCTTCCTAATACTTTATTCTTAGCCTCCGACTGACAACGGAGGCTAACTTATTTCCTGAAAAATAGTGAACGTTATGTGCCTGTTTGATAGCTAACAAAGCCCACATATTAGCTTCGCTTTTTCAAGAGTGAAAATTAAAATTATATAGTCCAATGGTACAGCAACTTTTTACTCAAGGTTCTTTATTCGATTTGCAAGCAGTAATCGATTATGGGCAGTCAGTTATTAATGTTGCCCAAGAGCTTGCAAAGGTTTTAATAGATAATCGCCCTCTCTCTACAAAAACTGTTCAAGCCCAGATGAATCGCTACTTTCTAGGCACTGCCGCGTCTGGTGCATGGCAATGGAAAGATGCTTACGAAGCTGTGGAAGTGGCGCAAATCTTATATCTGCGTCATCTGGGAATTAAGATTTTATCACAAC
>CAZZZY010001038.1:0-2235 GCA_964658545.1 uncultured Acetobacteraceae bacterium
TCGGCTCACATTAATTGCAAACAGACTCATTATTATTTGCAACGGGCTTGCAATCGCGGCGTAGGTATTTTTGCCAGAGATCCTCTAATGGAGGCATTGTCTGACCCAACCAAGCTAGCCATAAAGGTTGGAACTTCCGATTACGTCCTACTGGTTGGATCACCTCGACGCGAATGATTTCCATTGCCCGGTTTGGGGACTGAAGGAAATGAAACCCACTCCAACGCATTACTTTCACTCGACCAACTTTCGGGTCTTCAACTTCCAGAGTTTCAGTTGCCTCTGGCCAAGTTTGGGGGTCATTGAGCTTAAACTTATGACCATGTTTACATGGTGCGCCTCGTCCTTTGTAAGTACCGGGTGTACCCCATACACATCGGTTAGATGCTAAACGCAACAATAGGTCTGCGTCAATCTTCTCCGTGGCTTGCACAAAGAAAGGCGTTGCCGTAACCTCGGTCATAAGCAGCAAGCGGTCTTTTTTCTAACTCACGAGTGATTTGTTTGAGTTGGAATGCTGCTTTAGTTGTTGGTGTTTCAAAGCTGGTGATCCGTTCATGTTTCAATTGTCTTTACCCAACTTCCATCCGCCTCTGGTATCCACGAAGACAGTACTGTAACGAAAGTCCGATGCCTATGCTCCCCCCTCTATCCCCATGAAAAGTTCTTTCTTTTAGTGTCTTCGCTTCTGGTCTTGCCCAAAAGCTATGATCTCCTGCTAGAAATGGCTGTTCATCCGTCGCTACCTCTTGTACCAGTAGCTTCATCAGCAACATTTTCGGTGGACGACTATCATGTAGTGCCGCATAAATGCTCGACCATTGCCGTCGAAATACTGGGCTTTGTGACAAGCTTATTTCTCTGTTTAAAATTCTCGTAATGCTGTTCAATAATTTTATCGATGAACTCCCAAGTTTGATCTGAAAATCGCTCAACACGGTTTCCTTTGTCTTTACGATTTGGCAACAAACCAATGTAACCCCAACCATAGGTTTCCTCTGCGGAATGATATTTGGCTTTCCATCTGCGAATTGTTCGCTCAGACACAGGACTATTGGTTGGCGGATCTTTATGCAGATATGGTTCAATGATTTTCTGGCGGTAGTTAGCTACGGCTAAGTCTTCTGGGCTAGCGCATTTTAGCTGCTCCCAAATTTGAGTTGATTTTACTCCTTGAGCTTCAATGCCAGTAATTTCTTTTTGTGAAATTAGTGTTTCAAAGTCTGTATGGCTTAACCCAATTAGATGATTTTCACCTTGCAAAACAATTTTTTTCTCTCCAATCTGAATTACAGATAAACTTTTTCCATCCCAGAACACCGTTGCACCAACCGCCACATCAATCTGTTGCCCCTTATCAAGGGTGGCAGCAGCCTTTTTAGACATGATTAAGTTATAAGCTTCTGCTACCTGCTGGCTACTAAACAGATGAACTTTTTCTGGTTCACTCAACCCTATGCCTTTCAAATCTACATATAACTGCTTTGTTGCAATCAAGGCATAAATATCATCTACCCAATTGGTACTTGTTGATGAGAGTAATTGTTTCAGGGTCATCCCCGGATTAGCTGTAACAGATTCAATAATTCTTTTCCTTGCTTCTGGATTAACTATATTCTCTTGGCTCAAGTAAACTCTGAGAAACTGATGGTTTCGGTAAGCAATCCAGTTTATTTCCTGATCTGTACGAAGGTGATAGTAAAGCCCCAATGATTGAACTTTAGTTTCTACCGGTGGAGCCTGCCATTTACCATTTTCGTTTTGTTGATACCTTGTGGGTTGTTTGTGAGTGAGTGTTTTGAGACGTTCGCTAGTTTTCCATTCTTCAAACCCTGCACAGTTATGCCGAATCACTAAGAAATCAGGAATATGACTCGTCACCACCCTACGCCCGCTTTTCGACTCAAATGATATGCTTAGACGAACTGGTTGATCATAGTACTCCAGAACATCTTCGTCGTTTTCGTACTCTACGATCGCAGGCAATTCTACTTTGTGGGACTCAAACTGAATCGTTTTTCCCATTTTGTGGCTTGGGTAGCTACCACAAACATTTTTCCCTCCGCCACCTACTTTCCTTACAGGCTCCGAACAACGGATTTGCTGTACAAATTCTTTTGTCGTCTCTGGTAAACCGAGCCGATGACACCATTGTTCAAAAAACCCACAATGCGATCGCTGAGGGTGCATGTTGGCAACGGAATAGAGACTATTGCGCTGCCGATAAATTTTGCT
>CAZZZY010001039.1:0-2232 GCA_964658545.1 uncultured Acetobacteraceae bacterium
ATGATTAAGTAGGTCGGCGAGTATTGCGACGCAGGTGCAGAAAATCTGTGTTTTCGTTTGCCTGAAAGAGCCAGCTTGAGCGGGGGCTGTATATAAGTTGTTGAAAAATAAGGAACCAGAGCCAAAATGATTGAGACTAATGTCTCTCGCCACCACGAAACATTTTTCCAGGTAGTTCAAAGTTATTACCAGCTAACAAAGCCTCGGATTATTCCGTTGCTTTTGATTACCACGGCTGGGAGTATGTGGATTGCTGCTAAGGGAGAAGTAGACCCATTGCTGTTGCTAGTAACTCTCACTGGTGGCACTTTGGCTGCTGCGAGCGCCCAGACGATTAACTGTATCTACGATCGCGATATTGATTATGACATGGAGCGGACGCGCCATCGTCCCATGCCTTCCGGGAAGGTTCAGCCACGCGATGCTCTAATTTTTGCGATCGCACTGGCGACGATTTCTTTTACACTCCTAGCAGTATTTGCCAATCTGTTAGCCGCGCTGCTAGCTTTCTCTGGCATCGTCTTTTACATTTTGGTATATACCCACTGGTTGAAACGTCACACCACCCAGAATATCGTTGTTGGTGGGGCGGCTGGGGCAATTCCGGCGTTAGTGGGTTGGGCTGCTGTCACAGGCACTTTAAGCTGGTCGGCATGGTTAATTTTTGGTATCGTCTTTTTGTGGACACCACCCCATTTCTGGGCTTTAGCTCTGATGATTCGGGATGATTACGCCAAGGTTGGGATACCAATGCTACCTGTAATTGAAGGTGATACGGCAACCGTGAAGCAGATTTGGTATTATACGCTGGCAACAGTAGTTGCAACCGTGTTATTAGTTTATCCCTTGGGCGCGAGTGGAATTCTTTATGCTGCGATCGCCGTCAGTCTGGGAGGATTATTTATCCACAAATCTTGGCGGTTGTTGCAAAATCCAGAGGATCGCGCTATTGCTAAAGAGTTGTTTCTCTATTCCATCTCCTACATGATGCTGTTGTGTCTAGGGATGGTAGTTGATAGTCTTCCTGTTACCCATAATTTAATTAGTGCGGTGAGTAATCATCTGCATTTTATTGGATAGGGGATGGAAAATTTAGCGATCGCGTTTGCTAAAAGGGCGCGATCGCATTTTCAGAAATTAAAAAATCTACATAATAATTAGAGCTTGGCGGATTTGCGATTAAAAGTAAAATTTCAGTTATAACCAAATTGATTAAAAAGCTGAATGTTGACAAATTACATTCGTACAGCAATGCACAAAGCAACTTATGAGTTGCTTGACGATGGAACTTTCTATAGCGAAATTCCAGAATGTCAAGGAGTGTGGGCAAACGCTGCAACACTAGAAGCTTGCCGGGAGGATTTGCAAGATACTCTTGAAGGATGGATTATTTTAGGATTGCGTTTGGGTCATACTCTACCAATACTTGATGGTGTTGACCTGAATTTTACCAAAGAGGTTGCCTAATGCCACCCTTTGGATCGATAAATCGACGGGATCTAATTCGTTATCTGAAAGATGCAGGTTTTGATGGGCCTTACCCAGGTGGTAAGCATCAATATATGGTGAAAGGTGAATTAAAGCTGACAATACCCAATCCACATCAGGGAGACATCAGCCCAAGCTTATTAAATAGAATATTAGTCAAGCTAATATAAGCAGAGATGAATGGGAGACGTTATAAATATGTGCGATCGCTCATGAGACAATAATCTCTCGTGCGATCGCATCTCTAAAACTTCAAATCCCAAACTTAAAATTTTTAATATCTTATTATTTAAGTAAGATTCTTCGGGGAAGATTTTCTTCATTAGGAAAATGGCAGTGAACCGCATCACGGATCATTTCTCGTAGTGTTTCTATATCATCAGCTTGAGTAAAAATTGACTCGATTAAACCTCTAGCCGTATAACCACCATTTGGATCATCTTCAACGAGAAATACAATTTCAGTCATAGAGAATCTTTCCATAAATACTATATTTTAAAGTCCACTCTCTTCGCATCGTAATAAAATTAAACTTACCACTAATGTCATACCAATGGCACAAACTCCAGCAACAATTATTGCAGCTTATAGTACTTTTTCCACTGTAATATTTTCAAATCCAAACATAATTCGCATTTAAAAAAATTAAAAAATATATATAATAATTAGAGTTTGGCAAATTTGCCATTAAAAGTAATATTTCAGTTATAATCCAATACGCTTGGGTTAAGCGTTTTTTTCTTC
>CAZZZY010001040.1:0-2221 GCA_964658545.1 uncultured Acetobacteraceae bacterium
TAGGATGTCTAGCGATTTTAAATGGGTGGCTTATTTCCGCCGTGACGTACTAGTTTATATAGAGGTCGTTTTATGGAAAGAAGGAAAATTTTGATTGCAACCAAAACATACCCTTCAATTAGCACCAAATATCAAGAAACAGTCTGTACAGCAGGAGTTTTATTAGATGATGACGAAAAACCAGTTCAGTGGATTCGGATTTATCCCATTCGTTTCCGTCAATTAGATTTTGATAAGCGTTATCCAAGATGGTCAATTATAAGTGCTAAAATAGAAAGAAATGAAAAAGATTATAGAGAAGAAAGTTTTCGTATAGATGATTCTTCGATAGAAGTAATCCGAAAAATTGATACTCGCAAGAATTGGGAAGAGCGGAAAGCCCTGGTTCTACCACTAGAATTCAAATCTATTCGGGAGATTAAAGAGCAAGGTAAGTCTCTCGGTATTATTAAACCACAAACTATAAAAAAATACTTTTGTAACGAGACAGAACGAGAATGGAACCCAAAACAGCAAGGAATATTGGATCAACTAGACTTGTTTGAGCCTTCAGTGCAGTTAGATAAAATCCCTTACAATTTTGGTTACGAGTTTATTTCTCAAGATGGAGATAAGCATCGTTGTACAATAAGCGATTGGGAAATTCAACAACTTTATAGAAATTGTAGAGATAGATCAGATGAAACAAGTATGGACAATAAAGAAAAGGAGGCGTTGGAAAAAGTCCGCCAAAAACTAGAAGACGAGTTTTTAACCAAGAAAGATTTATACTTTATCATGGGTAATCTAAAAAGTCACAAAAATAGTTTTATGATTATTGGGATATTTTACCCACCATTAATGAAAATATAATATTTAAATTTTATTGTTACAGAAGTTAAAAATGAAGATTAAAAATATTGCTAAAACAAGATGTATACTTACCTTCGGATATGGCAATCGCAAAGACTACAATGCCTTCTTGGAATACCTACAAAAGTTTGATGTGGAATGTGTCGTTGATGTGAGAATGGTTCCTCGTGCTTGGAGCCGGAAATGGTACGGCGATAAAATTAAAATATTCTGTGAGTTAAATAATATTGAGTATATTTCTAAAACCGCTCTAGGTAATACATCTGGTAAAGAAAATTGGATTCCAGTAAATCAAGAAGAAGCAGATAAAGCTCTACATGAAATTGCACAAATTGCTCAAATGGGTAATGTTTTACTGTTGTGCGCTGAAATGAACCCGAATCGCTGTCATCGGAAAGAAGTTGCTGATTGCTTGGGAAACTTAGTATCAATACCTGTTAAGCATTTAGAGTAGTAAACTAAAATTGTTGCTATTCGAGTAGAAATGCCTGACGAACTAAGAAATCAGTTTGAAGAGTAGCATTTTGGTGAAGTTAGCGATCGCACCCAACTAATTTGAACATTAAACCAGTTCTCATGGAGAACACACTAATCTAACCTCAATGCCCCAGCAATTCCAAATTCAAAAATTTAGGAAGAATCAGTGGCTAGGGAAAAGACTGAATCCGAGAGCATGAAGTCAATTATCCTCAAGGTCAACTGTACCCGTTGTCAAAATTTGAATTTGGAATTGTTGAGCGGATGGAGTTTCCCGCCGCTTTCAATAAATTCTGGTAGTCTTTCTGCTTAAATAGCTGTAAACCGTCTTTTTTAAAGGTTTAATGTGAATAGGCAACGCTCATTTATTGGTTTTATCGTAGCAGGTGCGATCGCCCTGCTAGTAATTGCGATCGCTGGTTTTTACTGGTTTTTCACTAAAAGTCCGGCTAGCCTCATTGCTTCTAGCTCTCAGCCTAGTGCAGCCATATTCGTGTCCAAACTTTCCCCCGCGATGGTTTCATTGCTGGTGAATCCTGATCGGTTGCAGGCGCTGGAGCGGGAAGAAGAACTATCTAAACTCAAAACCAGTTTATTCGCCAAGAGTGGCATAGATTACAAACAAGACGTTCAACCCTGGTTAGGGAACGAAATTACATTAGCTATCACCACCTTAGATATTGATCGGGACTCAGAAAACGGACAACAGCCAGGGTATCTTTTGGCACTAGCAACCAAGCAACCGGAGAAAAGCCGCGAGTTTGTTGAATTGTTGTTTTCCAAACGGGCGTTAGCTGGAGCTAACTTAGGTGTTGAACAATATAAAGGCGTAAAGCTGATTTATGACAATCAGGAAGTAATCACAGAAGAGAAAATCCAAAATCCAAAATCC
>CAZZZY010001041.1:0-2216 GCA_964658545.1 uncultured Acetobacteraceae bacterium
ATCTCCAGAAAAGATTTAGATACCACATAATTATACGCAGACCTAACCCCCCTTCCCCCCTCTTCCCTACTAGCGTTGGGTGGTTTTAAAGCCTCTCTCCGCTTGTCTGACGACAGGCTAACGCCAACGGGGAGAGGTTTGGAGAGGGGTCTTTTTCTTTTTCGGAGATGTCTAATGTATAATTTCTGAATACTTCGTGTATTTACCAGTTAAAACTATTAAATGATTACTGTTACACCAGAGGAAATTAGTCAGTTTCGCAGCCAGTTGGCGGATCATCCCCAGGCTTTAGTAGCTTTGGATACTATAGAAGAGTGTGAAGGCTATTTAGACGATGCTGTTCCACTGCTGGTTATGCGGGAAACTGCACAGCAAGCAGAGAGAGGATTACGAGCAGAGAGAGGATTAAATGATTGGTTGGAAAAATGCCGCCAATTTATCTGTCAAGAGGAAGTCAGAGACGCTTTAGAATCTGGATTAATTGCTCCAATTATAGAACCATTGGCAGTTAGTGCGGGCATTCCTCTGGGTACTGCGACGGCACTTAGTATATGCGTGTTTAAACTGGGTGCGAAAAAGTTTTGTAAAGTACCGGAATCTGGTGCTTAAAGTCCAGATGCTGTAAATCCAGCCCAGTAGTAGGGATTTGCAAAAGGTAGAGGTTGAAGTTGCTTGATTAGTTTCAAATAGTCTTGAAATATGATACGTTGTCCTACTCTGAGTTGAGCAAGGACTTTTTCAATCTGGGGTTTGTGTTCCTCCAAAAATCTGTCTAATTCTTCAATAGTCAGATTTCGCAGCCAGTTTTGAGCTTGTTTCAGGGCTATGGCAATATCTCCTGCTTCTAGGCTATCAAGTTTGACTAAGTTTTCGTAGAATTTAATCATTAAAAAGCTGGTGGATAAGTCATCTACTTTCCAGAGAGAACTAACGACACTGGGACTACCAGCTAACAGAAAACCGCTAGGTAAACCAATATATTCGTCACTGGTATTTTGAAAATCAATCAATCCAGTTTCGCACGCAGAAAGGGTGACGAGGCGACATTTATCTAATTTGAGAGTGAAGATTTTATCTAAGGTAAGGCATTTGTCTAAATCGTTGGTTTCCCCTGATCGCACATTTAGATAACGTTCGGAGTCGGGTTTTGTTGGTGTGTCTGCGATAGGCGCATCTGCCAAAATTAGGGCTGATTTACTGGCGTTTATTAAGTTAAAATACCCGTGGCAGCTAAAGTGGGCACAATGGTAAGTATTTAAGTCAGTATTATTAATAGCTGTCAGTGTTGCTGCTGTTTTTTTCAGGACATTAGCAGTATTAAAGTAGCTTTGAATAACTTGTACTTCTAAATCGGTGTAATTCAGGTCTTCTGTGGGATTTTGAATTGCAAATAGAGATTGAAAATCAGGACGTTCGCGCTGTTGTACCTGTTGCAGTAGTTGACAACTGGGTGCATAGCTCACACCACCAGCAAATAAATCTAGAAGACAAGACGAATTTTCAGAATTTTGATTGACTGGCAGTGCATGAAGGGGAAATAAATGCAGGAATTGATGGGGAATTAGGATAAGTTTATCGCAGCGCTTTGGTATCTGGGTTAATATTTCATCAATGTGCAGAATCGAAGCTAATTCTTTGAGTGCTTTCCCTAAGTTATTTAGCCATTGGTCTTTTTGCTTGTAGTAATTCTGCAAATATTTATTTGCCCAATCAATCAAAGCTTCTCGGTCTTCTGGTTGAGATTGCCAAACAGTTACCTCTCCTCGTTTTGTGACAATAAACGCCAGAATTTTATCGTTGAGAATATACCACTCGATAATGGCTGTATGCTCATCCAAAGAACCTTGGAAGGAGTCGAATTTGAAATCATAACCAATAGGGAAGTATTGGTTTTGCAATTCATTACGCTGCTGTCGCAACTGTTGGAGATGTTGTGCAAGGACTTTGGGATTTTCAGCTTTGCAATTTTGGATTTGATATTGTCCTACGGCTATTTCATCTCTGTATTTTTCTAATTGAGTGAATACTTCTGGAGGGAAAATGGTTTTAGAGTCACGTTCAAGAATTTGTTCAACTAAATTGCGGGTTTTACTACGCTCAACATATTCAATTGCTTCGGTGATATTAGCTAATTCCAGGCAAACTTTCACCATGCGGCCATAAACTTCGTTAAAGGATTCCGCTTGCTTGCGTTTGCTTTCCTCCCCAGAAACGAT
>CAZZZY010001042.1:0-2208 GCA_964658545.1 uncultured Acetobacteraceae bacterium
AGGTAGCAATAGCAGAGCCTGTACTGAAAGCTCAACCGCCAGTCACAGAACAAGTCTCCTTACCAGTTAGTCGGCCAGCCCCATTAATTACGACGAGTTTAGAAACTGTAGCCAAACCCACTCTCAAAGAGAAACATAGAGATGATAGAAAGTCTCCTACTTTTGAAAAACCAGTATTATTGATAAAATATTAGCTAAATCTCAAACACAACAAATAGACTTACAAAGATAAATTTATCCTAAAATTTCACGACTAGTAAGGATGTTCAAAACTGATTTTTTCCCAAGTAATAAAGAGAAAGCAGCAGTGTTAGCAGAAATATAACTATTGAAGAACGACTTACTCATCATCTTCTTCAAAAAGGCTTTGAATGTCTCTTGCCCCATGTATAACACGAATCAATACTGCTCGGTTAAGGATTTTTAACTCGGAATTGGGTTTTGGGAAAAGGTTAAAGGGTAAAGGTTAAAGGTTTTTTCTTTCCCCTTTCCCCTTCCCCTTTTCCCCTTAACCGACAAGTATTGTAACACGAATGACTTCAATCTCTTGGTTTATAGGACGGTAGAAAATTAGATAATTCCCTACTGGAAAACTTCGCAGATTTGGTGCTAAGGAATCGCGTTTTCTTCCCATACCTGGGTTTGATGCCAACACTTTGAGCTGACTGTCTATTTTTTTTAAAAGCTGATCTGCTTTATCAAAGCTGTCACTGGCAATAAAATTCCAAATATCCAATAAATCAGCTTGTGCTAACGGTTTTATAAGAATTGTCGCCATTATGGGGATTCTCTGGTCTGCCGTTGTTGTTTCGCCAATTCGATAATTTCATCCATGTTTAGCAGCGTAGATTCTCCGCTATCAATCCCCTGCTGTATCTCCCTACGTAACTCGGCAAGGCGTATTGCTTTGAGGGCATCCTGGTCTTTGAGCAGCCGCAGACCTTCACGGATTACTTCACTAGCCGAAGTGTACATACCGCTTTCAACTTTGGATTGCACCCACTTTTCCAGTTCTATGGTCAGAGAAACGTTCATCTGCTACCTCTTGATAGGCTCATAGCAATAATCCTACCGGGAATAACAAAAAATGTCCAACTTTGTTATTACTGGAGTTGAATAATGCCCAAGTAAGAAAATTAAGTTGCAAAAATTATTATATTGATTGTTACAGTTGAGGTCTGGCAAAGCTTTCAGTAGCCAATGCTGCAAAGCTTTGGTGGTAGACTTGTTCTAAGTGATAGCACCAGATTTGATATCAGTCGTCTGGAGTGCTAGTGCAGGGGAGCAGGGAGCAGAGGAGAGTTATTGTACAAGTTCTTTCCCCTGTGCCCCTTCCCTTAAGCTTGTGAGAAATGCGGGAAAAGCTCTCACATCGCCGTTGTAATTTAAATAAGCAATACTTTAGCAAGTGATCGCTATACATAATGAAAAAACAAGTTTGGTCGATTAGGATTAGCAGTAAATAAACGCTTGATAAAATGATCAGAGATGTGCATAGGTGTCAAATACTGTTCAACAACGACTTGTACGCAGTGTCCATTTGAGGCAAAAGCGTGACGCAAATCATCAGCATCCCAGTTAAGCATGGGGTCAGAGGCATCTGTATAAATAGCTTCTTCCGCTAAAACTAATCGCTCATACAATTGAGCATCAAGATTTTGGCTGGGCAGTAAGCGGTAAAACCTTTGGGTATGACGAGGTACTGTTTCACTTAAAATAAGCTTGACTGAGTGCGGGAGCAATTGAGCTAAAATTTGAGCAGTAAGTCCCTTGTCTAGTTCCGAGGCTAGTACATTGCGCCCAATAATAGAGTCAAACTGTACATTTGGTGCAAGAGATGCCAGCATAGCAGGTATCTGTGCAACAGATGCAGCAAAAACTATTGGTCGCATTGTTTCAGGAAGTGCCGCAGCAAGTTCTACTAAAGCATCTTACGCTGATCATTAGGGGCAACAAACCGATAAATGCACTCCCGATTCTCACGCTTACCCAACCGACCAACATAATCCAGATAGCGACCGGGAATTTAGCATTGATGGAAACTGTCAGCTAAAATAATGAGGGTAGTTATGCAGGAGCGCCAATGAATATCAGTATTAATATACCTGATGAAGTGCGCGTTTATGTAGAGGCACAAGTGATGTCAGGTGCTTACAGCAGCATTGGCGAATATTTTCTCTCATTGGTACAGCTTGACCAAAAACGCAA
>CAZZZY010001043.1:0-2205 GCA_964658545.1 uncultured Acetobacteraceae bacterium
TACGAATTACCTGCGGATGTTCTTCCAGCCAATGATCAATGTCATTTAGCACCTGCTGGGGGACTTCCCACGGAAAAAGATGGGCGGTGTTTGAATAGCACTGCCACTGAGAATTTTGGAGGTGTCGAGCAGTTTCTAAGCTGGAATCAGATGTGATGTGGCAATCTTGATCACCAGCAAGTACCAAACAAGGACATTGTATTTGTGACAGTTCTGGAAGCCGATTGTATCCTGATTCAATTGCACTATAGAGGGCGCGAGTAGCAGCAGGAGAGGTTCGCAAATAAGCTGGTACTGCTTCCTTGGCAATGTATTTGTAAGTGGTAGATGTATGTTGTTGGACTAAGTAGCGGAAAAGCGATCGCTTGCCAAAAGTTTCAATATTCCATTGCCAACTCGGTTTTATATAGTTTAATAGGGCAGCAACGCCAGTATATAAATTATCTTGCCAAGTGATAGTCGGATGACTACCACGGGGTTTTGCGGCTGTCGCTACCAAAATCAGCCCAGTAACGCGCTCTGGTAAACGCAATGCCATTTCCATTGCCAAAATGCCCCCAAGCGACCATCCCAATACTAGGCACTTTTCAATCTTTAAGCGGTCTAGCAGCGCTTCTAAATCAGTTAAATGATCATTCATCTCAAAATTACCATTCCAGCGACTTTTACCGTATCCACGTAAATCAGGGGCAAAAGTTTGATAGCGTTTTGATAAATGATTGGTGAATACAGAGAGACTACGACCAGTGCCAGGATGACCATGTAAGCCCAGAATGGGGAATCCTTGTCCTTGGATGTAAACATTAAGACGTGCAGCAGTGGTAGGATGGCGATCGCTCATTACTTGCTTTTCTCCTGTCTAGCGAACACAGCGATCGCAACTCTATTAGCTGCGATCGCTTCAGTTCTTTGTACTGTATGCTCTATAATTACCCCAATCTGGTCTAGCCTTTTAGGTGAAGGACATACAGCACTAACCGCAACTTTTGCCTCAAATTAATATGGTGTAAAGTGGCGAAAATACAATCCTGAATCTTCATTTAAATTAGCAAAATCAGGGGATAAAATAAGAAATTTAAATGAAAGGGCTAATCTAGTGATTAGTAATTATAGGAACACCTCCACTTCTTGGGGAACCTTCATTTGGTCGAGAATTCCCCAAATTTCCTGTAACATTGGCTCTAAGCCGGTACGGGTAACTGCTGAAATCACAAAAACCGGGGCGTAAGAGAGATGATTAAGCTGGGTAGCTAACGCCTCCAAATCGACAGTTTCCCGGTTCACTGCATCAATTTTGTTCAGCGCCAAAATTTGCGGACGTTCTGCTAACCCCCTTCCATAAGCCTGTAATTCTTCCTTAATTGTGTTGTAATCTCTTACTACATCATCACTAGTGGCATCAATCAAGTGAAGTAGCACTCGTGTCCGCTCGATATGGCGCAAGAAATCATGTCCCAACCCAGCCCCGTGAGCTGCTCCCTCAATTAGTCCGGGAATGTCGGCGAAAACAGTACCATCACCAGTCGGTTTCCGCACTACGCCCAAATTTGGGATGAGGGTAGTGAAGGGATAGTCTGCGATTTTTGGACGTGCAGCAGATAAAGATGAAATTAGAGTGGATTTACCAGCATTTGGTAAGCCAATAATCCCTACTTCTGCCAAAAGTTTTAACTCCAGACGCAGCTGCTTGATTTCTCCTGGTAATCCTGGGAGGGCGTATTCTGGGGCGCGGTTACGGTTACTCAAGAAATGCTGATTTCCCAGTCCACCTTTACCACCTTGAGCAATCCGCAAAGTCTGCTTAGGCTCAATTAAATCCCCCAGCAATTCGCCAGTTTCAGCATCATAGATCGTTGTACCACAGGGAACTTCGATGATTAAATCCTTTCCTGCTGCTCCAGTGCAGTTATTTGGCCCACCACGAGTCCCTTTTTCTGCCTGAAATCGATGGTTGTATCTGAAGTCCAGCAGGGTTTGTAGATTTTCATCGGCAACGAAAAATACTGAACCGCCTCGTCCCCCATTACCACCAGAGGGACCACCAGTCGGCACGTATTTCTCTCGCCGGAAAGCGACAATACCATCGCCGCCCTTACCAGCTTCAACTTCAATTTTTGCTTGGTCGATAAATTGCATACTTAAATAAGAGTGAGGAGTTAGGAATTGGGAGTTAAAAATTATAACTCCTCACTCTCCACTTTAACT
>CAZZZY010001044.1:0-2203 GCA_964658545.1 uncultured Acetobacteraceae bacterium
AGTAATGAGTAATGAGTAATACCCATTACTTATTACTCATTACTTCAAATAGTAATTAGTTAAACCATCCTCAAAACTAGTAACTTGTACTGTATTTCATCCGCTCAATAGCTGAAAACAGTATTGAGCTACTATTAATTTTTTCTAGGAGTAAATAAAGTGACGGTCATTGCGACACCTAAAATCAAAAAGATTACACAACAGCGTTTATGGTTTCTACATTGGCTGATGGCAAGTTTCTACTTGCTTTTGTTTGCTGGTGGAATTTACATGACTCACTTAGGACGCGATGTTTTCTATCGACGACCTTTGTATGACTTCCACAAGACTCTTGGAGTTATAGTCATGAGTTTGTTACTAACACGAATTACTTTCCTGTTACGTATTCAGCTAAATAACAAGCGTTTATCACAGCATAAAAAGAATTGGATGCAAACATTTTTTGTCCATACATCTCTGTACTTATTTATGATATTTGTCCCTTTAAGCGGTTACTTATTATCTAATGCTGGTGGTCATGATATCATGATCTTTGGTACTAATATTGCTTGACCACAGCTATTTGTTAAGAATAGGCAATTAGCCCTTTTGGGTACAAACTTGCATTTTTGGTTATCTTACACTTTTCTGGTTTTCATTATTTTACACCCCCTACAACAGTGGAGATATTTACGGGGCATTTGGCGGAGATTCTATAAAATGTCAGTGTAGTTTTTAATTATCTGAGGGCGATGCCGAAGGCGGTAAACTACGCATCCTTAACTTGGTTAAGTCGAGGGGGGATATTATTCTCCCTCGACTCAACCATGTAGTAGACAGGCGAACTTTTATCCAGTTTTTTTTGCTGCATCAAACAGTTTTGGTGGCGATATCTTTTTATGTAGTGCAATGGGATTTAGGCATAACCACGAAATTTTTAATTATTAGTACAGCAACCGTTATAGTGACAAATGCTTTGGATGAAATGTTTATCAAACGTCTCAACATTGTCCGATTTCTCTTTGGGCTAATTTAACTTATGAAAACAAGTAAATGAAGTGAGTGAACTGAAGGATGAACAAGGCTGTTGCTTGATTTTTTCCCTATCCTTGAGTAAGTTGCTCTAAGAGTCTAATTACTCTCTCTAATTCATTACTCAGAAAACTTGGCCCAGTTCCTTGATACACAGCTAACAAACTGCGATAGAACCAAAGTGTTCCCTCTTTACCACCTTTGAATTTATTCCAAACAGCTTCTTTGTCTCGATACCAATCGGCTAAAATTGAACGCGCATTGTGCAATTTATCAGCTTGGGAAACTCGCCTCACTTCAGGGGAAGCATAGCACATTCGCTCTAGATATTGTTGTTTACGTTCTTTCCAAGGAGGTTTGGGGATAACTTCTGATTCAGTACACCCATCAACAATATTGACTACTTTTTCTCCAAATTTTTGACGAATTTCTTCACGAGTTTTTGCACCACCTTGGTCTTCTATAGCATCATGGAGTAAAGCAGCGATCGCTTCATCTTCCGAGCCACCATCTTCTAAAACTAATGCTGCTACACTCAAAAGGTGACTAACATAAGGAATATCGCTACCTTTTCTGACTTGAGTAGCATGGAGTCTGGTTGCATAAACTAACGCTGACTCAAAGCGAGAAGTTAAATTGGGTTTTTGTAATGTGTTTGAACTCATCTATTTTCCTTTGGTTATTGATGTTGACTTTAATTGTGGTAAAGTTTGCTAGTTTCTTGGATGTCTTTCGCCATACGTGAGCGTAATTCTGTGGGCAATAGTACCTCTACATTTGGTCCCCAAGCTCTTAAACGCATAATCACATTATTATCATTCTGGCGATATTTAGCTGTGTAATAAGCATCCTGGGGTAAGCGCTGCACAATTTCGATTAAATGTTTGGCTTCTGATGAATTATCCGCAGATTTTTGAATTAGCTCAATTATCTGCATTGAGGATTTTATCGGTGTAAATGTTTCATGGCGAAAAGTATCTTTAATGTAGGAGTCATGAAAATTGCGATGAAAGCGAAGTAACATTAAACAAGCTGGCTGATAAAAATCAAATCCCCAAACTTTTTTAATGGACTCTTGAACTTCAGCAGGTTGAGGTAGATTATTGTTGTGATATTTATTCCATAAAAACTGAGGAACACGATCATCTGACCATTCTAAGAATTCTTCTGATTTAATCCGTTCCAGACAGAT
>CAZZZY010001045.1:0-2200 GCA_964658545.1 uncultured Acetobacteraceae bacterium
TGCGATAGTCAATCCCGCGATTCATCCTTCCTGTTTGTTCTGGAGATATATAAGCGAGTGTCCCTTCTAACATATTGGGATTGATTAAGGTTTGCGTTTCTCGTGGTAGCAGAGATGCAATACTGAAGTCAATTAATTTAACTTGCTTGGTTTCAGGATTAATTAAAATATTGCTGGATTTAATGTCTTTATGGATAATCCGCTCCCCATAGAGAATATCTAAGCTGTTGCACAGTGCGATCGCTATTTCTAAAAACTCCTGTAGAGAGGTTGCACGCGACATCTCTACACGGGTGAAATAATCTTTTAAAGAAATCCCCCCAAAATCTTCCATCACCAGCGCATAGCCATTTTGGTAGGGTTCCAGGCTGTAAGTGGCGATGATTAGGGGCGAGTTAAGATTTTTGGCAATGGTGTACTGATTACGAAACTGCACCAGTTCACCCAAACCCGGATATGGATTCTTCAGCAGTTTAATGACTATAGGTAATGAGTCAGTTTCTCGATACCCTCGATAAACGAGGGTTCTGGAACCATTGTAGAGTTCTTCACTGATGCGATATCCGGGAATGCTGACAAGAGGGTTAACCATATTGCTAAATCTTAAGGAGTTTCAGATTTAGTATTCCCAGATGGGTGAAGTTGTGAAACAACAACAGCAAAAATCACACGGGAATTTCAATGATAAATTCTGTCCCTTCTCCGAGAACAGAAATGCAGCTTCTGGTTTTGGTTTTTGGCTTTAACTTTTAATCTGTGATTAACTCACGATATACTACCAGGGTTTCTTGATGAACGCGGGCAACACTCAACCACTGTAGGTTTTGATTTGCCCGATTTTTCCACTCGTGTAACATATCGGCATTACTCAGTAATTGCGCTAAAACCCCAGCCAAAGCATTACTATCTTTTGCTGGTACTAGAAGACCTGCTTGCCCATTGTCCAAAGCTTCAGGAATCCCATCTACTTGAGTGCCAACGATCGCAATTCCGGCTTCCCTAGCTTCCGAAAGTACTAGGGGGCAAGGGTCACGATGGGAAGCTAGCACAAATATGTCACAAGATATCAGGTAGCGTTGAGGTTCCGACTGGAAGCCTTCAAAATGAATCCGTTCTTTTACACAAGTTGCCAGTGCCAGTGCCTCAAATAGCTGTTTATCAGGACCATTCCCTACCAAATAAAGGTGTGCTTGGGGAAAATCTGGGGCAATTTGTTCAAAGGCAGCGATTAACTCAGCAATACCTTTGCGTTGATACATTCCGGCTACAGTAGCGATCGCGGGACGTTGTAACGCTAAAGGTTGATAATCTTGTATTTGCCGGGTGCGGGGACTACCCAAAGTTCCATTACATACTACCCGCAACTTGTTTTCTGGGATACCGCGCCTTGCCATAGAATCTCGCACCGCCTTGCTAACGGCAATTACTCTGTCCGCTAAACCCATCAGCAGACTGGAACGCTGAAATTCGTTGTGGACTGTGGAAACTAAAGTATATTTATGCCCTTTAAAAATGCGTGCTATAATTACCCCCGTCATCATGTGAGCATGAACGATATCCGGCTGAAATTCTGCTGCGATCGCCCGATAACGCATAGCCGCTTTGATAATATTTATCGGTTTTCTATTTTGGTCTAATTGGTAGTGTTTGACACCATATGTATTTAGTAATTTCTCATACTCACCACCAGCAGAAATAACCGCTACCTCATAACCAGATTTTGCCTGTAAACAAGCCAGATCCACAGCCACATTCACAATACCGTTACCTATTTCTTGAACGTGATTCAAAATATGTATGATTCGCATAATCTTTGAGATATGTATAAAAAATTAAAGATAAGTAACTGAGTGGAAATCAACATAACTCTTGAGGTCTTCAGTGACTACTCTTGAGTAGTCGGCAGCACAAAAAATTGACCAATAGCGCTTCTAACTAGTTACTTAGCTTTAAAGACTTATTCAATAACGGCTCAATAAATCGGGGTAAAACTCCAAAATTCTGAAGACTGAAACCGACAGTCAATACAGCATTAGGTAGCAATGGGGATCTGGAAATCCGCATTGGTGATGTGGAAGTAACTCTAGTACAACAAGGCAAAAGTAAAAAGAAAGAACGCTGATTTTAAATGGGTGGCTTATTTACGCCGTGACCTACTAGCGTGAGGATAAATTTCCATCAGCCCTGCAAAACCTGAACA
>CAZZZY010001046.1:0-2186 GCA_964658545.1 uncultured Acetobacteraceae bacterium
AGACTGAAATACTACCTGGGGGATTTGTTGAATCCGCTCCGCAGTTGTTGTGATTGCGGCGTTGTCCTCTTCAAGGGATGTTGTGGAAAAAACTAAGTTGGCGTTACTTGATTTTATTGACCCCAAGGCTAGAGCCTGCTCCCAATCTCCAAATTGGGTTGGCTTAACTTCTTCTACAAACTTGACAATCAACCGTCTGCCCAATAATGCCATTACCTCCCCAATCCCATACTCTGGTGAGTAAACATATCTACCTGCACTTAGCCATTCAGGGGGTTCTGGAACAGTTTGGTTGGCGGCACGGATAATTGCGGCGTAATCGGTTGGTTTGTTATCAGTCACAAATTTATGTTTCTGTTAGCAGTAAATTATTTGTTACTGACTGTCAGTATAAACCTAATGAATTTACTCTGGCATTTTTGCTATGTTGCCATTGAGCGACAAAAAGACGTAATATGTTGCCAAGTTGAAGTTAGTATGTATGATAACATTAATTAAATCAATAATTTTGCGGTTATTACGGAATAATAAAATATTCGTATCTCAAAGTTAACAAAAAGTAACCGAAGAACCAAAATTGCTTGATTTATTTTATACGTAATGAATTACTTAATTTTCAAATATAGGAAAAGGAGCTATCGCACCTATAGCAATGGTCGTTTAGGACATTTATTTGTTTTATGTAATTCAAGTTTTGTAGTTTTAACTTTTGCACTGCAATAAGGACAGCTTACTAATGAAGATAAAGTTGTGTTGTTTGTTGGTGGCGAAATAGATAAATTTAAAGCGCGATATCTTGCTCTTGCAGCCCCACGATTCTGAGTGCGGCTATTTGGCTTCAATGCAAGAGATTAGGACTTACGCACTGTACAAATTGGCTATTATGTGTATAACGATATTTAGTCGTTTCAAGACGAACTGCGATCGCGCATATGCTGATAAGTCAGCCTACGCTCAAGAGAAAGCAAATTAAGCATTGACAAAAAATATCACCTATGAATTTTCAACAATACTGTCATTGATCAGGTTCTCACAAATGTACTCACGTGCAACTTTTATGAACAAGTTCCTTTGTAATTCATACCAATTACTAATAATTTTTCCTTGTCGCATTAACTCTAATTTGATAAAAGCTCGAAGTGAGCAAAAAATATGAGTTTTAATTGCACAACTATCTCTCACCATAAATCGACTAATTCCACAAAGTTGTTTGATAGCTCGATGAAAGGTTTCGATTTTCCAGTGAGTATCATGAATGATTAAAAATTCATATCTTGAAGTCTGCTTCAAATTATCATCATCTGGTAAATATAAAATATAGTGTCTAGAGTCTTCTTTTTTGAAGTCTTTCCTAAACAATTTTATGAACCCAAATTCTTTTATGTGAGTTATTAAACCTTCATCAGGAATATCTAGCCTGCTTACTTGATAATACTTCTGAGGCTCGTTGGAAACAGTTCTGTTTTTTTCAATCCCGAACAAAAAACCTAATTTCTGGTTTTTTAGAAATTTTAAGTTTTCTACTCCTGAGTACCAACTATCTCCCGTTACTAATTTTGGTTTTATCCCCCATGCTATTACTTCGTCTACCATTTCTCGGAAATATTCATTCTTCGTCTACCCTTCTTTTTTATCATATAGTCGGTAATTTATTGGGACTGAATTATCATGAATATCGCTATAATACAGTGTAATTAAATTTAACCCTTTGATGGTTCGATGAAATTTACCTGACCAAAAATAGCCGATTAATTCTGCATATTCCGGGTCGCTGTAAAGCTTTTTTATTACGGTATCGTCAACACTTATAATTCCTCCCGTCAAGTTGATATAAGGCTTAATAATATTGAATAAATCTTGTGGTTCATATCTTTCCCTCAAAAGAAAACGGTTCACACTATCATGTGAGATATCTCCCAATATCTCTGATAATCTACTGCACCCCCCAAACTTTGGCTCTGAGAGTAAAAACAAGGTGTAGTGGTCTAAATTACATTGTGCTGTAGAGGGTTTGCTGATTTCTCTCAATTGCCCAATACCTACAACTAGACGATACTTATTTTCAACTACATTATTTTACCACTCTGTCAATGCGTAAGTCCTAGGGATTTGGAAACAAGGTTTGAAACCAGGGCAATCAGGAGAGTTGTCTACAACCTTCGTCGCTCCAAGTTTAATGTGGCATG
>CAZZZY010001047.1:0-2183 GCA_964658545.1 uncultured Acetobacteraceae bacterium
CTGCACTTGGTTTTGGCTTAATTCTTTTCGTCTAAGAGCTAGAAAGCCAACAGCCGCAACAGTAAGCCCTAGTGTTTTGTATTTCATTGCTTAAAAGCTCCCCATTGGGGCAAATTTCTTAGCTTGTGGTGATGGCTGAGGTTTGATAGATGGTGGCTGATTTGCGCTTGGTGTAGGCATTTGAGCTACTAGAGATGACTGTATAGGTAGTTGGTGTGAGTGCTTTAAGCAGTTAACTAAACAATCACCGTAATTAACTAGCAGCAAGGTAAACAGTTGAGAGAGGTTATCGATTCCAGTCGCTTCTAAGATTTCTTCAGCTTTGGGCTTGTACTTGGGATTAAGAACAATTCTTGTCTGCGTCATTGGCATTACTCCTGATAAGCCATTGCAATGATGTTGAACAACTGCGGCGATTGGGCAATCTTAAAGCGATCTCCAGAATAGGCACAGATAGGGGCGGCGATATCTGCACTCCCGCCTACAATCAAGACTTCTCCCAACTCTGGTAGGTGTTGCGCCCACTTTGAGCGAATTTCTCTCCGGGCTGACTCTACCCACTGGTCACAGGCTTTTTCAAAGATGGAGGAGAAATCAAGTTTGTCTGTCCCGTAGAGGCAATCACCACGAGCGATCGCGTCCATGATGCCCTGTAAACTGGGGCTGTAATCGAGAGAGTAGACTTCTTTCATCTCTACCGATAAGAGCTGGGCGAGTGCCTTGGTTCCGGGTAGAATCACCTCCGCATCATGGATCATGGTTCCGTTCGGCGTGTAAATTCGGGCTATAGCCGTGCCTCCCCCTAAATCCCAAATCGCGTTCTTCGCCTCTGGGAAGCTGAAAAATCCTTGATTTAAGGCGTAGTGGAATGCTGGCTCGGTTTCATCAACTGGGACAACTTCACCCACGGTATAGGTGATGTATTCGCCATTGCGTTTAAATTCTTTGGTCAGTGGGTGGTTAGCAATTCGCTTCACTGCGGCTACGTCGTCATCATTGAGAGTATTGGGCAGTGCCACAATCATCTGCTGGATGTGTACGGCTGTTTGTCCGGGATTGGGCTGGATTGCTGTTAATGCCAGGATGGATGCCAATTGGCATTTATCTGTTTGGAAGGTAGGCTCACCACCTAGTTCTTGAGCTAATCGCCCAATTACAAAGCGTTTACCCTCAATTTCAATCAATACTGACTGGTCATCGGGCTTGAGCCGCTTCCACTGGTATTCACTGACTTCTTTCACGACACTAAGCAGACATTGCACAACGTTATTGGGGTCAATCCATTTCACAAAACGATTGCCGCCGTCGAAAACTACTCGCGGTCTTATCTGTCCGTGCTGTGGACTTATAAACCCGTTACTTGGCGGATATGATAAGCCGTAAGTTGGCTGGGTATATGCGTAATTCATGGTTCAGATAAAGAGTTTAATTCTTTGATTGATAAGCGTTTGCGGTCACTTTTAGGCTTATACTCAGTCCAACAACCTATTTATCCCTGGTGTGGCTTTTCACGCCTTTGCGAGTCCTTTTTGCGCTCACAACTCTACATTAACATAGTTAGCTAGTTAGCTGACTACCAAATTAGCCAGTTAACTATTAAATGATTTTATACATTAACTGCTAAGATAAGAGTTGTCTTATCAGTTAACTAATTAACTAATTAGTTGTAGCATATGATGTATAAGAGAGTTTAGATGTGAAATTGGTTTGTAAATTAAAAGATTTAATGGAAGAAAAGAATATTAGCCAAATAAGACTGTCTCAAGAGACTGGGCTAGCACCAGGAACAATCGGCAAACTGTATCGAAATCAAGTCAATCGTATTGATGAGAACACGCTAAAACAGCTTTGTCTCTACTTTGGTCTGAAAAGTGTTGCACAACTTATTGAAATTGAATGGGAGCCTAGTGATGAATCTCCAACTCGACATTGAGACTAGAACAACATCAACGGTGGTCGTTGTTTTGGTTGAGGAAGCGCTAAAGTGACCTGAGTATTACTACGGTAATTTTAGTCACCAGTAATCCTTTTCCTCAGCTAGTACATAAGTATTAAAAATATTATTGTGTACTACTAAATCGTTAAAACTGATACAGTCTTAATTCTGAAAATGCCTGCAAGATAAACTGAATTATTTTTAATATCACTACTAAAATTTTTAGCCTAGTGAGATTTCTTGTATT